>JBEKIK010000118.1:0-6133 GCA_050011795.1 Thermoguttaceae bacterium
TGCTGCGCTGTGCCCGGCAGGCCATGGCCGAAAACGATCTGATCGCGGCGGAATCGCTCATTGCGCAGGCCGAGGCGTTGGGTGTGGAGTACAACAGCTTTCATCTGGGCGATACGCCGAAAAAGGCCCGTCGCGACTTGGAACGCAAGCGCAGCGCAGCCGGACCGACAAAGCCCAGTCAGCTCTTTTCCCCGCTGGGGGGATCAAAGAAAAATGTTCCCACAAACGATCCGTTCGCCGGCCGGACAAACGACGCTCCCTCGCCTTTGAAGGATACAAAGCAGGTCATGCCCTTACCCCGGGTTCAGGGCGGCGGCCCGGGCGATGTGCCGGCGATTTTGAATATCGCTTCCTCGCAGGCCGCGGCGGATCGTAATTACCCCTCGACCGAGCCGAACGAAAACGATCTGGCCTTGCCGCCGTTTCTAGCCCAGGGATCCTCGCAGCGCGTCGAAAGCGGCGCTTCCGGCGGCGGTGAACGTCGAATGGGAAGCAGCTCCGCTTTGCTTGCCGCGCGGCGTGCGCTGGCCGTGGGCGATATCCGCCGCGCCGCCGAATTCGTGCAACAAGCCAAGAATCAAAATCTGCAATACGGGCCCCTGGACGACACCCCGGAAAAGGTGGAGGCCGCCGTCCGAAAAATGCAGGATATCGCTTCCCTGGAGAAAAACACCGAGTCCTACCGCCGCGCCTACGCCCGGAATGTAACGGAACAAGCCGAGGCCTTGTTGCATTACGGCGAATTGGACGAAGCCGAGCGCCTGGCCAACGTGGCGGCGAATCAACAGGTATCATTCAATCTTATCGAAATGAAACCGCAGGACGTGCTTTCGCGCGTCGCCGTGATGCGATCAAACCAGGCGCCTTTGGTGCGCGGCACCCTGAGTGGCGACGCCCTGAGCGGCGACGCCCTGAGCGGCGCGCAATCCCAGGGCGGAATTCTACCGCGACAAGACGCCTCCTTGGAACTGGTCCGCCAGGCGCGTGAAGCCGTGGCCGCCGGCCAGTTGGATCGGGCGGAAGAACTCGCCCGCAAAGCGCAACGGTTGCGACGAGGCGACTCGGCGCCGGGCGAAGACCGGCCGGAATTGGTCCTCTCGGACATTAGCAATGTGCGCGGGCATGAATCCTCGGCGGTGGTTCTAGCCGCTAACAACGAAGTCATTCAGGCCGCGGGCGCCGGCGAGGCGAAACGAACGGCTTCGGCGGCGGTGTACGATCCGGCGAACGATCCGACGCGGAACATCACGGCCGCCAACGAGCAATCCGGCTCTCGATTGGCCGTGCGGCAATTTAATTTGGCTCAAAACGGCGCTGCGGCGATGCCTTCTCCGCCGACGGTCCCGCCGGAAACGATTGCCACGCCCCGCCCGAGCAATAGCGAAGCGTCGTCCGCTTCGGCGTTGAGTTTGTTTCAACAGGGCGAAGCGGCGCTTAAGGCCCACGATCGGGATCGGGCGTATCAGCTCTTCCGCCAGGCCGCCGCGCGCAAGAGCGAATTGGATCCGGCAGTCGCGCAGCGATTGCAGGATCATTTGCAGTTGCTTTCAGGTCCGGTGCAGCACGGCGCGGCCCAAGGCGGCGGACAATCGCCGACCCTCTTGGACGAGACAGCGGCCCGGCAGCAGGTCCTGGCTCGGCAGGTCGCCGCCGATCTGGCCCATCTGGAAGCCAACGCCCGGGCCATGCGCGAATCCGATCCGAAAGGGGCCTTGAGTCTCCTGGAAGAAGGCCGCAAAAAAGTGGAAACGGCCGGCTTGGAACCTTCCGCACGCGATCAGTTGCTGCGCAGGGCGGATCGGGCCATCGGCGAAACCAAGCAGTATATCGAAGCGAATCAGCCGCGTTTGGAACTGGCGGAAAAGAACAATTCCACTCGCCAGGAGATCGAACGCGAAGGGCGGGTGAAAAGAGAAACCGAAGAAAAAGTCGTGCAATTGATCGACCAATTCAACCGCCTCCGCGATGAACAGCGCTACGAGGAGGCCCAAGTAGTGGCCAAACAGGCGGCCGAACTCGATCCCAACAATCCGGTCACTCAACAACTACTCACCGACGCCAAGTTTTTGTATCGGGTGAAGAGCAATGACGCCTTGCGGGATAGGAAAGAAGAAGGTTTCTGGACGACCATGAATTCCGTGGACGAATCCAGCGTGCCTTTCAACGATCAACATCCTTACGTAATGCCCGACGCCAAGACCTGGGACGGTCTGACCAAGAACCGGGCAAAACTGACGCAAGCCGAACGCCGCCGCAATCGCACCGAACGGGAAATCGAAATCGATAAGAAACTGAAAACGCCGGTTTCTCTGGAATTTACCAATGCACCGCTGAGTAAAGTCATCGATTATCTGGGCAAGATCGCCGAAATCAACATCTATCTCGATCCGAAGGGCTTGGCCGAGGAAGGCGTGACCACCGAAACCCCGATAACCATCGAAGTGCGCCAGGAAATCATGCTCAAAAGCGCCCTGAATTTGATTCTTCAGCCGCTGCATTTAAGCTATGTCGTCAAGGACGAAGTGCTTAAGATCACCAGCGAACAACTCCGCGACAACGAGGTGTACACGGTCACGTATAACGTGGCCGACCTGGTGATACCGATTCCAAACTTCGTGCCCGGGCCGATGGGCTTAAGCGCGGCCTATCACGACGCCATGGGCACCATCGGCATTTTTGGAGGCGGCAATGCGCCTTTCGGTTCCGCCGGCGCGCCGCTGACAGTGGTGGCCGGCCGCGACGGCAAAGGCGGCGCCGGGATGATCAATCCGAACGTGCTCGCACAACCCACCTTGCCCCATGTTGCCGGGGGTGCGCACAACCAGCCGCAACAACCCTCCGGATCCGGCCCCGGGGGTTTAGGCGGCGGCACCCAAGCCGATTTCGACAGTCTAATCAATTTGATTACGGGCACGGTGAAACCGCAATCTTGGGACAACTTGGGCGGACCAGGCTCGATCGAGTCTTTCGAAACCAACCTCAGCATCGTAGTCAGCCAAACTCAAGACGTTCACGAAGAAATAGTGGACCTCCTGGAACAGTTGCGCCGCATGCAGGATTTACAGGTGTCCATTGAAGTCCGCTTCATAACGCTTACCGACAATTTCTTCGAACGGATCGGCGTGAATTTCGACTTCAATATCCACAACAACGCCAAGAACCAGGTGGCCGGTTTCGGCTCGGTGCTTGTGCCCGCCAATTCCACCGCGGTAAACACGGAAGCCGTATTCGATGGCACCGACTCCAACCGTACCAAGAGCGCGGTCGTCGGCCTGACGGCGCCGGGGAATTCGAGCTCGGTGTATACGTCGGACCTGGACATTCCCTTCACCCAGAACAGTTACGGCCTGGCGGTGCCGCAATTCGGCGGTTTTGACGCCTCGGCAGGCGCCACGTTGGGATTCGCCATCCTCAGCGACATCGAAGCCTATTTCTTCATCAACGCCGCACAAGGCGATAAACGCACCAACGTGCTGCAAGCCCCCAAGGTTACTTTGTTTAACGGCCAGAACGCAATGTTCTCCGACACTACGCAAACTCCGTTTGTGATCACCGTGATTCCCGTGGTAGGCGACTTTGCCGCGGCTGAACAGCCGGTGATTGTCGTACTGTCCGAAGGCACGTCCATGTCCGTGCAGGCGGTCATTTCCAACGATAGGCGATTCGTACGACTGACCGTCGTGCCCTTCTTCAGTCACATCGGAACGGTCAACACCTTCACATTCAGCGGTTCGACAAGCACCACGTCCGACACCTCGACTGAAGGCGTCCAAACCACTCCCAACAATAGTACAAAACAGAATAATATTGCGTCCACGAGAGTCTCGGGCGTTACGGTCCAGTTGCCCAGCTACTCCTTTGTCAGCGTTACTACCACGGTCAGCGTGCCGGACGGCGGCACGGTGCTTTTAGGCGGCATCAAGCGGCTCAGCGAAGGCCGCAGTGAATACGGCGTCCCCATCCTCGACAAAATCCCCTATCTCAATCGTTTATTCAAGAATGTGGGCGTAGGCCGCGAAACCCAAAGTCTAATGATGATGGTCACTCCGCGGATAATTATCCAAGAAGAAGAGGAAGAGAAACTCGGCGTCACCCCCCCGTAAAACCTCCCCACAATTCACCCCTGTGTGATGATTGTCCTCCCGGTGCCGTCGCCGTCTTGCCCCCCGAGCCGGCGACGGCTTTTTTTAGGGGCTAGAGGCCAGGGGCTAGAGATTAGGGAAGAAATTTGTTCAATATGTAAAGCCGCGACCAGTGGTCGCGCTAGGGCCTTTGTCTTGAAGGTTTAACGAGTTTTGTGCGTACGGTTTTTTTATTGCAAATTTCAAATTGCAAGTTGAACAACCGTAAATACTTGCGCAATGTATAGTTTTTTCCATAAACCGTACTCCATAAACCGTACATAGAACTCCGTACACTGTACCATGTATTAATACCCACCACCCGAGCCATTCGGGTTTTCCGATCCTTTTCCCTGCTTTCCTCCGCCCCACACCTCCGGCCCTTCATTTCTTAAAAAATCCTCTTGACACTTTAGCCGAATATGCTACTATAAAACCAAATCTAAATAACCAAATATCATGCCGGCCCCATTGATGACCACCCTGTTTTCACCACAAAACAACCTGAGAAAGGAGATCTTTCCATGGCCCGACCCTCAGCCAAAGAACTTACCGAGCGTGAATTGGAAGTGATGCACGCCTTCTGGAACGTCCGCCAATCGACCGTGGCGGAAATACGCGACCGGCTGGCCGCCGCGGGCCGCGACCTGGCCTACACCACCGTGGCCACCCTGGTCCGCATCCTTACCGAAAAAGGATTCTTAAAGCAAACCAACACCGAGCGTCCCTTCCAATACCGCTCGGTTCGGAGTTACGAGGAAGTGTCGCGGAGCATTTTGGGCGACCTGGTCGATCGGGTCTTTCGCGGGTCCAGGGAACAGTTGCTCTTGCGCCTTGTGGAGGAACGCAAGCTCAGCGCGAAAGAACGGGCGATACTGGAATCAATTCTCCGGGAGGAAAAGCGATGAATACCGTCGGAATCGCGTTAATTTGGTGCGCGGTGCAAGTCACGCTGCTGGGCCTTGTGGCAGGCGGCCTGTATCTATTGTTCAGGCGGATGCGTCCGGCCGCCGCCGGGCTGATCGTGCTTGCCGGCCTGATGACGGTCGTGATCCTGTCGTTTCTGGCGCTAAGCCCGTGGCCGCGTTGGACTATCGGCCGATCCCGCGACTCGGCCCAATCGGCCGTTACATCCGCGAACAATTCCTTGCCGTTGAGGAATGACTCGGCTCAGGAAATGTCTCCCATCTTCCCTCTCCCAATGGGAGAGGCACCCAAAGGGTACCCGGGGGTGAGGGCTGCCAGCCCGCTTGCGGGAGATTCAATCCCAAACTCCCCAGGCTCGTTTGCGGTAGATTCAGTCGCAAACTCCCCTCTCCCATTGGGAGAGGCACCCAAAGGGTACCCGGGGGTGAGGGAAACCCAACCCTCCGCTGCCGCGCTCTTATGGCAGGCGATCGTCGAAGATCTTTCACGTCCGCAATCGGCCGACCCCGAAAATGCCCGGCGCTGGCCGGCGGTGGTGGCGATGCTGCTCATGGCTGCCATGCTCTGCGGACTGGGATGGCTCGTGCTCGGCGTCGTGGCCGTGCGCAGGCAGCGGTCTCGCGGCAGGCCGGTGCTCGAAGGCAAGCTGTTGGAACTGGTCGATGTGCTTCGCGCGGAGTTGGGTTGTATCCGTCCGGTCGAAATTCGCCAGTGCGACGACCTGGCAACGGCAGCTACCGTGGGATGGCGCAGGCCTGTAATTCTTTTGCCGGCCGATTGGCAGACCTGGACCGTTGAGCAGCGTTATGCCGTTCTGGCCCACGAGATTGCCCACGCCCGCAGCCGCGATTTTCCGGCCCTGTTCTGCGGGCAGATCGCCCTGGTGCTGCACTTTTATCATCCGCTTGTGCATTGGCTGATGAACCGTTTGCGCTTGGAGCAGGAATTGGCGGCCGATGCGGCGGCGGCAAGCGTATCCGGCGGGCAGCGGCAATACTTGACCACTATTGCCGAACTTGCCTTGCGTAAGCAGGACAGGCCGCTGTTGTGGCCCGCCCGCACGTTTCTACCTACAAGGAACACTT
>JBEKIK010000119.1:0-6121 GCA_050011795.1 Thermoguttaceae bacterium
GGTGGTTGGGTTTCCGGTAGTGGTGACTGAGATAACGCCGGTATTGCTGCTGGCTGCGGTGGTAGCGTCGAAAAGAGTGTCTTTGCCAAGCGAATCGGTAGAGGATTTTAACGCGGTCAGGTCCGCTATAAGGGCCGTGAGCGCGGTCTTTTGTGTGGTTAGAGTCGTATTCTCCGATGTAAGCGAGTTGCTTATCGTGGAGTCCGCGGTAATCAGTTTATCGATTAGTGTGGCATAGTCGATGCCCGAAACTACGCCCGTTCCGGATGTAATTGTCGTCATAAAGCACCGCTGGGTTATAGGCTGTAGCCGGACAGCCAATACGATTCTTCTCTTTGCTAGTAATGACAGGCCGGTCTGGACTAAGGTTTCGTAATGATGTCTCGGGCCGACAATTCCTCAAATCTAATATCGGATATTAAAACAGGTAAAGTTTAACGGCCTTTCAGGTGTTGTTAGTGTTAAGCAATATGCAAGTTTTAATTGTTTTTCATGCTTGATCTTCAAAAAAAGCCGGTCCATCCCGGGTGAGAGGACGGACCGGCTAGTCCTTTTTTGGCCGTCTTCGCGCGGTTATTGCAACAGTGTGAGGACGTTTTCGGGGTTCTTGTTGGCGATCTTCAACACGGCGGTACCTGACTGAACCAGGATTTGAGCACGTGTCAGATTGGCGGTTTCGGTCGCGAAATCGGCGTCTTGGATGTTGCTCTGGGCACTGGTCAAGGCAGTAACGGTGCTGGCCAAGGTGGATGAGTTCGCTTCCAGGGTTTCCTTTTGGAACGCACCCAGCCGGCCTTGTAGGGCAGTGACCTGATTGAGAGCCTCGGTGACGATGTTCGAGGACGTGGTTAGGTCGCCGCTGGTAAGTGATTGAGTGCTGCCGGAGGCGAGTTGATACAAGAGGCCGTCCGTGCCGCCCAGGCTGCTGGTGCCAACGTTTTGGATGCCCAAGGTTGCCTGGTTATTGGTAGTGATATTGGCGCCGAGTTGGAACGTCGCGCCGCCGCCGGTAATGGTGAACGTGGAATCGCCAGTAGTGGCGGTTGCCATGGTGGCCGACATGGACAAGGTTCCCGTATTTACACTTAGGGTGTTTCCGTTGCCTGAAGCGGCAAGGCCGTTCACCGTGGCCACAATGTCGGAGCCGGAAGCATTTAAGACCCCGCCGAATCCAGTGGTAAATTCCTGGGTGTTGGTTGTGTCGGAGCTTATACTGACCTTGACAGACTGGGAGGAACCGTAGTTGGAAGACTTCAATGTCAGGGTATGGGTGCCGCCATAAGACGCGACCACGCCGGTGGAGTTGGTCAGCAGGTTGATGGCATCCTGCATCTGGACGCCCGTAGTTCCGGAACTGAAATTAAAAGTATGCGAACCTTGGTTGCCCGTGAGTGTGAAGGACACGGCCCCGGTGATGCCGCTGTCCGAGCCGGCCGTCGTACTAACAGCAGTGGTGTTAACGGTTTCACCGGATGCAAGAGCACCCGCAGTAACCGTAAAGGCTGTTGTAGCTGCTGAGACTGCGTTAGCGAGGGTTGTATTGGTGACGGCTGCAGTTGAATCATTGACATAGATTGTCAACGTTTTTGCAGTTGCATTATAATTTGCAAGGGCCGCACCGGCTGTAAGATCTGCGGTATCTGATACAAGCTTAACTGACACGCCATTATAGGCGGTTCCGTTAGCAGCCGCCGTGACTACTATATTAGTTGCTTGATGGATTGTTGCAGAGGCCGGCGCGGCGGCGCTGGTTATTCCATTGGTGCTGACGGTCCCTTGCGTGGCAGCGGTGCCAACGCTAATCGTTACGCCCGTACCTTTAACTGTACCATCCACCGAACTTGTTTGGTTGCTAACAAGCGCCGAATTGATTTGCAGATTATTCACATTGTCCATGGAACTTGAAGTCGCGGCTTTAGTGTTATAATCAAGAGAGCCGTCGAGTAGATTCCGTCCCTGATAGGACGTGGTCTGGGCAATGCGGTTGATAGCATCCAAGGCGGAGTCGATTTGCGTTTGGTTAGCGGCCTTTTGGCTATCGCTGATAGTTGCGTCGTTGGCCGTTTGGGTAATCAGGGTTTGGATGGTGTTCAGCAATGTGGTCACCTGCGATAGAGCGGTGTCGGCCGTATCAATCATGTTGGTGGCCGACGTGGTGTTGCTAATGGCCTGATTGGTGCTGCTGATTTCGCTGCCTAATTGCGCGGCGGCGATCAGGCCGGATGGATCGTCCGAACCGGAATTAATTCTTAAACCGGTGCTCAAACGGGTCATAGCCGTTTGCAAATCGTTGTTCGCTTTTGCCAGATTGTTCTGTGCTGTGAGAGAACTGATGTTTGTGTTGATTCGGGTCATGCCAAATACCTTTCATTAAAGGTCCACGCTCAAGCCGCCCCGGATGGCAGGAGCTATGCTCCCGGAAACAGCTTTCACTGCCGGCCCCTTTTTGTGTATTCGGCGGCGGGCAGTACGCGTATGGTGGGGTTAAATCAGGAAGGAACGCTATTGTTTAGCGCGTGATCTACGTCCGACCGCCTTGACCCCGCATCCAGAATTGGACGCACGATGGGTCGTGAATCCGCGCTAAAATCCACATCAACTATCGGCCCGGTTATTTACCTCTTTAAGTAAACTTGACAGTGGCCGATAATCTTCTGTGTCTACTGTTCTATAGCTTTCTCGGCATGAGAAACAACTGAAGCAAGTAAAAAAATGCCCCAGACTAAGACAAAGTCCTATTAGATAGTAAAACGATCAGTAAATTCCCTATAAACGCAACTGGAGCAGTATATTAGGCCTTGAATTTACCACAGGAATGGGAGGGCTGGTTCCTACCTAATTCACCGATTAATTTGCTATTCTGTGGGGCAGAGTGACCATTTTCCCGCTAAAGGGCTGGATAAACTGCCTGGCGATGGACAGACATTTTGCCGGGGGCCTCGATTCCTAATCGCACTTTGTCCCCGCGTATATCCACAATCGTCAAGACGACCTTGTCGCCGATCATTAGGCTTTTGTCGCGTTGGCAGGATAAAACGAGCATTGATGGTTCATATATACAAAATGGCGATATCTTTTGCCGGCCTGTTATCTGCCAACTTTGTTAAGTTCCTGACTTTCAAAATAATGCGACTGGAAAATGCCGCACGACTGCCTTCTTTTCAGGCTTTTCTAAGCCATCAATCGGCCATTTTTGCACATCGAATCGGCAGAACCCGCTGGTTCCGAACTGTTTGATAGTCTGTGCCAAGACTCGTTGTTGAGGTGCGAGTAAAATGTCTAAGTGTTTATGAGGTCAGGCGTTTCTGCGATATCTTCGATGACAGAAGGCGGCCAATCAAGCAAAATGGCACAGGGGTTGCTAAGTGAAGTGCACCCCCAATTTCCCGCAAGGTTTGCAGGTTGGGAAAAGGTTTTCTGTTGCTCGAGGTTCAAATGCCTTACGGTTTATATATTTCAGCGGAAGGGGCCAACGCCCAGTCTTCTCGGCTGGATGTCATTGCCAACAATCTGGCTAATGTCGATACCGTTGGGTTCAAGCGTGAATTGGCCTGTTTTCAGGCCCGGTATGCCGAGGCCATCGATAAAGGCGCGGCGATCCCCGGTTCCGGAAATATGGAAGACGTCGGCGGGGGCGTTTTGTTCAGCCAGACAAAGACCGATTTTTCCGCGGGTAATGTAAAACAGAGCAAAAATCCGGCTCACGTGGCAATTTTGGGTGAAGGTTTTTTTACGGTCAAAAAAGGCGACGAAACCTTTTTAACGCGGGCTGGGAATTTTGAGATTAACTCCCGCGGCGAGTTGGTCACTCCCCAAGGCTACGCGGTGTTGGACGAAAGCGGCGGGCCGGTTGTTATCAACCCGGACGTTAAACAATGGGATATCAGCGACACGGGCGCCTTGCGACAGCCCGGAAATATGCAGAACCTGGCGATCGTCAAGCCCGCGGACAACGAAAGCCTGGTCAAATACGGTGAAAATTTATTCCGCTCGACGACGCAGCCGGAGCCTGTTCCGCAAGACCAACGGCGCGTGGCCTCAGGTTGCCTGGAGATGTCGGCCGTCAGTCCCACGCTGGAAATGACCGCCATGATCGAGGCCTCTCGGCTTTTCGAGGCCAATGTCAGCATGATGAAAACTCAAGATCAAATACTCGGCTCTTTGATTAGTCAAGTGTTGAAAGCATAGACAATGAAGAACTCGTTTAACCCGGTGGGCACCATGCGCAGCATGGTCGCAACCGGTATAAAAGCCGGAATCTCCGGGCACAAGTGCCCGGGCTAAACTGACAACTCAATTCCCAATCCCCAATCCCTAATCCTTAATCTCTACTCTTATGACCATTCAAGCGCTTTATTCCGCGGCAACGGGCATGATGGCAATGGAAACCAAGTTGGACGTGGTGGCCAACAATCTTGCCAACATGGAGACCACGGCGTTCAAGAGAGACCGGGCGAATTTCGAGGATTTGATTTACCGTCACGAAAAATTCCCCGGCGCCCAGGATTCAGCCGGGCAATATACCCCCACCGGCACTCAAATCGGCTTGGGCGTGCGAACGCAAAGCACGCAAACCGAGTTTACCCAAGGGTCGATCAAACAGACCGGGCAGGAATTGGACGTGGCCATCGAGGGCATGGGGTTCTTCCAGGTTACCAATCCCGACGGCCAGATCGTTTACACCAGGGAGGGAAATTTTTCAAAAAACGCCAACGGCAACCTGGTGACCGGCTCGGCCAGCGACGGACGTTTGCTGGAGCCACCCATCGTTATACCCCCGGATGCCCAGGCCATCAGCATTTCGCCCGAAGGCATTGTTTCCGTCCAACAACAGGGCAGCAACCAAATGACGCAGGTGGGCCAAATCCAAATGGCTTCATTCATCAATCCGCAAGGATTGCTTAAATTGGGTGAAAACCTGTATCGAGAAACCGACGCCTCGGGCGCCCCGACAATATCCAATCCGGGCCAGAACGGCCTTGGAACGTTGCAGCAAGACATGCTGGAATCGTCCAATGTCGAGCCTGTTCAGGAGTTGATCGATCTGATTACCACCCAACGCGCATTTGAGCTTAATTCCCAGGCCATAAAAACAGGCGATGAATTATTGCAGACCGTGGCGAATTTGCCGCGAGCGCAGTAATCCGGTAGGACGGATTTGTAATCCGTCCGGGACGGAATCCAATTACGTCCCACGGCCCTTTGCGGCCGCATGAAGTTCGCAAGGATGAACATATGCAGCGGATAATTGTTCTACTTATGATCTTGCCGGCACTGGCATGGAATACATCCCGGGCCGCCGAGTTGCGGTTGCGCCAGCAGTGCAGTCCGCATGGATCGGTGGTGACCCTGGGCGATATTGCGGAAATTTATAGCGCGGACGCCAGGCAGGCTGAAAAACTTGCCGCGGTGGAACTTTTTCCCGCCCCGCCGGCGGCGCAGCAGCGGGTGCTTCGGGTAAGAGAGGTGCAAGATCTTCTGGCCATGCAGGGTATTAATTTGGCCCAGCACCGGTTTTCCGGGTCCAGCCAGATAGTATTGACCTCGGCCGCCGAACCCGCTCATGCCGATCAGTCGCTGACCTCCTCGGCCGTAAAGCGTGCCCATCGCCGCGTGCAAGAGGCGATATTGCAATACCTGCAAGCGAAAACCGGCTCCAACGAACCGCGACTGCTGCAATTCGAAACGCCTCCGGCCCTGGCCCGCGCGGCCGCGAATCCGGCGCAGCCGATTTCCATAAGCGGCGGCGCCGCTCCTTGGACCGGATTGCAACGCTTTGAAGCGAGAATCGATTCGAGCGAGGGATTAGCGCCGTTTAATCTCGAAGTGCAGGTCGCCGTTCCTTCGGCTGTTGTGGCGGCCGTACATTCCCTTTCACGCGGCGCGGTGATCCGGGAAAGCGATCTGGCCCTTGTCCACGATGCTTCCCACGAGGGCGAGAATGGCGTTTTCCATAGTATCGAAGAAGTGGCCGGCAAGCAGGCTGCCCGGGCGGTCCCGGATGGAAAAATTATTGCCCCAGACGACCTGCAAGAGCCGCTTCTGGTTCATAAAGGCGACGTAGTGACCGTCTACGCCCGCAGCGCGGGAATTCGCGTGCGGACCACGGCCCGGGCAAGGG
>JBEKIK010000120.1:0-6098 GCA_050011795.1 Thermoguttaceae bacterium
ACTGATGCAAGTCATGTTTTATTGGGCCGAGGCGCGACAGCGCGTGGTAAAGGACATCGATCAGCCCTACATGGAATATGCCAATTTGACCGCCGATCAACAGGCCAGGCTGGCGAAATATCAATGGATAGACGAGAAACAGAAGATCGTCGCCATTCCCATCAAGCGGGCAATGGAACTGGTGGTTGATGAACTTTCGCGTGAATCTTTTCGGGAAAAGGAGAAATCCGGTGCCCAATAAACGCCCGCTATCGCCTTGGCCGATGTTTTTTCTATTGATTCCGGCAGTTTGGGCCGTGCAGTGCAAGCAAGTTTTCGCCCAGGGCCAAAACGTCCTGCCCAAGGATTTGGAAGGAGTCTCGATCACACAAAACATCGACGCTCAAATCCCCCTGGACCTCGAATTCACGGATTCCAGTGGAAAGAAAATAACCCTTGGACGGCTTTTAGACGGCAAACTGCCCGCCATCATGACGATGAACTATTCCGATTGCCCCATGCTTTGCAGTTTGCAGTTGAACGGACTGATCGAGGCCATAAAACCCATGACCTGGCAGTTGGGCGAGCAATATCAAATCATCACCGTGAGCATCGATCCCCTGGAATCGCCCGAACGCGCACAGTTGACCAAGCAAAAATACCTGGAACAGTACGGCCGGCCGGGCTGCGGCGAGGGATGGCATTTTCTCACCAGCCAAAAGCAAGAGCGGATCAAAAAACTCGCCGATTGCATCGGATTCGGCTACAGGTACGTGCCGGAAAAAAGGCAGTTCATGCATCCCGCCTTGTTGACGATATGCACGCCCGAGGGGCGCGTGTCGCGTTATTTCAGCGGCATAAAATATAATCCGCGCGATTTGCGGCTTGCATTGTACGAAGCGGGCGAAGGCAAGATCGGCTCGGCCGTGGATCAGGTATTGTTGTTATGTTTCCATTACGATCCCGAATCGGGCACTTACGCCTGGGCGGCGATCCGGCTGATGCGATTCGCCGCCGCCTTGACCTTGTTAATTCTCGGCGGCATATTGGCCATGTTTTGGCTGCGCGAATGGCGCAAGGCAAAACGCACACAAGCGCAAGGGACGTCATGATATTGCTTTCATCACTGCCGCCGTTATGCGCCTGGCCGATGGCCGGCCGGTTCTCTTTAATCGGAGATTCTTTCTGGCTGCCCGAACAAGCTTCCCAGATCGCCCCAACGGTCGATTGGCTGTTTTATTTCATTTATGCCATATCGCTGTTCTTTTTCGCGCTGATCGTAGGCCTGATGACTATTTTCGTCATTCGTTATCGCCGCCGTGCGGGAGTTGAAAGCGGCCCTTCTCCAGACCACAACACAAAACTCGAACTCACCTGGACATTGATCCCGCTGGCCATCGTCATATTCATTTTTTACCAGGGCTTTACGGCATATTTGGACATGCGAACCTCGCCCAGCCTAGCCTACGAAATCAACGTCATCGCCAAGAAGTGGCAATGGCTGTTCAAATATCCCGACGGGCACGTGGACGAAGTCCTGCACGTGCCCCTGGACGAACCCGTGCGCCTGATTATGACTTCGCAGGATGTAATCCACGGGCTGTACATACCCGCCTTCCGCATCAATATGGACGTGGTGCCGGGCCGGTACAACAAAATCTGGTTTCGCGCGGTCGAGCCGGGCGAGTACCAATTGTATTGCACCCAATACTGCGGCACAAGCCATTCGGACATGACCACGAAGGTTGTCGTCCACACGCGGAGCGATTTTCAGAGCTACCTGAAGAAAGAGGCGAATCCGCTTAAAGACCTTCCGCCCGCCAAGGCCGGCGAGTTGCTCTATAAACGCCGCGGCTGCGCCCAGTGCCATTCCATCGACGGCACGGCCGGCAACGGGCCGAGTTTTAAGGGCATCTTCGGCAAGACGGCCGAACTCATGAATGCCCGGCCCGTCGAGGTCGAGGAAAATTACATCCGCGAATCGATCCTCAACCCGTCGGCCAAGATCGTCAAGGGATACCGCGACCAAATGCCCACCTTCAAAGGCGTGGTAACGGATGAAGAAATTACGGACCTCGTGGAATTCATCAAATCATTAAAATAAAATCCCATGAATACACAAAGCTACCTAAAACATCCCCGGGGCCTGCTGTCGTGGCTGTTTACGCTGGACCATAAACGTATCGGCCTGATGTACATGGTCTCGATTTTGGCCGCCTTCCTGCTGGGCGGAGTTTTCGCGATGCTCATCCGCATGGAATTGATGTATCCCAATAAAGTCGCCGAAACCCAGGCCGCGCAAATAACCCTCGTCCCCCGGGAGATCTTCACCAGTGACGGCTATAACCAGCTTTTCACTATCCACGGCACGGTGATGATTTTCCTGTTTCTTATTCCCGGGGTCCCGGCGATATTGGGAAATTTCATGCTGCCCTTGATGCTGGGGGCCAAAGACGTCGCCTTTCCGCGCCTGAATCTGCTGAGTTTTTGGCTCTGGTGGGGCGGCGCGGTGTTTTTCCTGATAACGCTACTCAGCGGCGGGCTGGATACGGGCTGGACTTTCTACACTCCGTACAGCACCGAAACCTCGACCAAGGTCCTGCCTGCGCTTGCCGGCGTGTTTATCTTGGGCTTTAGCTCCATTTTCACGGGCATAAACTTTATCGTGTCCATTCACACCTTGCGTCCGCCGGGAATGACATGGTTCAAAATGCCCTTGTTTCTCTGGTCGCTTTACGCAACTGCGCTCATCCAGGTGCTGGCCACCCCGGTGCTGGGCATCACGCTGGTGCTTTTGTTCGTGGAACGTCTTTTGGGACTGGGCATTTTCGATCCCAAACTCGGCGGCGATCCGGTGCTCTTTCAGCATTTCTTCTGGTTCTATTCGCACCCGGCCGTTTACATTATGATTTTGCCCGGCATGGGCATCATCAGCGAATTGATTCCCGTGTTCAGCCGCAAGCACATTTTCGGCTACCGATTCATCGCCTATAGCAGCGTGGCCATCGCGCTTGTCGGTTTTTTAGTGTGGGGACACCACATGTTCACCAGCGGGCAGTCGGCCATGGCGAGCACGATCTTCAGTCTCATGACTTTTGCCGTGGCCATTCCTTCGGCCGTGAAGGTCTTCAACTGGCTGGCCACCATGTACAAAGGCTCGATCTCGCTGGCCACGCCCATGTGCTATGCCCTGATGTTCCTGTTTCTTTTCGGCATCGGCGGGTTGACGGGCTTATTCCTGGGGGCCTTGGTCGTGAACGTGCACGTGCACAACACCTATTTCGTGGTCGCGCATTTCCATTACGTGATGTTCGGCGGGTCGATGGTGGCATTCTTGGGCGGATTGCACTACTGGTGGCCGAAAATCACCGGGCGCATGTTCAGCGATTTTTGGGGACGCATCGCCGCGATTTTGATTTTTCTGGGCTTCAACCTGACATTCTTCCCGCAATTCCTGCTGGGAACCCACGGCATGCCCCGCCGTTACTTCGATTATTCCGTTCTGGCCGAGCGGTATCCCGCAATCGCCACGTATAATTTTCTTTCCTCCGTGGGGGCGGCGATATTGGCCGCCGGCTTTACCATAATGTTGATCTACTTGCTGGCGTCATTATTCGTCGGCCGGCGCGCGCCAGACAATCCTTGGGGCGGCGCTACCCTGGAATGGAAATGCTCTTCGCCGCCGCCGTATTATAATTTTGCATCCACGCCGACCGTCGGCGATCCATACGATTACGGCAATATCCATTACGATTCTGAAATTCAGGGATATGTACGGAAGGATGAAGGATGAGGGATGAGGGATGAATTCAAAAGGCCGGAGGCTGGAGGCTGGAGGAAAAAACTGAAAACTGATTACAGATAACTGAAAACTGACAACTCAGGTTAATATCATGTCTGAAGATCAACTTGCCATTTCTGAAAACCAACACGCCGGCGAACATGCGCCTTTTTTAGCGCATCATTTCGAGTCCCACGCCCGGCAGTTCGACGCCGGCAAACTCGGCATGTGGATCTTCATACTTACCGAAATTCTGCTCTTCAGCGGCCTGTTCTGCGCTTATGCCGTGTATCGTGCGAACCATCCGGAAATTTTCATCTGGGCGCATCTGTTCCTCGATAAAACCCTGGGCGGAATAAACACCGCGGTGCTTATAGCCAGCAGTTTTACCATGGCCTGGGCGGTCCGCTGCGCTCAAAGGAACCGGCGCGGCGGCCTGGTCGTCCTTTTGATTCTTACCCTGCTGGGCGGCTGCTGTTTTTTGGGAATTAAATACGTCGAATACAAGCATAAATGGCAGGACGGTCTGCTCTGGGCGGGCCGATTCAAGCCCAACGAGCAAGCCGGAGAGTTTTTGAAAGAAAAATATCCCGATCCCGGCCATCCCAAGGCGACCCTGGAAAACGGGCCGCGCAACGCCGGCATTTTTTTCAGCATCTACTTCATGATGACCGGACTGCACGGCCTGCACGTAATCGCCGGCATGGCGGCCATCGCCTGGATCCTGGCCCGATCCATCCGCGGCGATTTCAACAGCCGATATTTCGGCCCCGTCGATTTCACGGGCCTGTACTGGCACCTGGTCGATATGATCTGGATATATTTGTTCCCGTTATTGTATTTGATCCATTAACACAGGAGTTGGGGCGACAGTTGTACTGTCGCTCTTAATTCCCCTCTCCCTTTGGGAGAGGGTTAGGGTGAGGGCGTTAAAACCATGTCACATGCCGAATCCTTATCAATGTCGCCGGACAATGCCGCGTCTGGCCGCGAAAACTATGTCCATGCCGTGCCGCTGCCGGTTTTGTCGGCGGTGCTTGCCGCGCTTCTCGTTATGACCTTGCTCACCGTGGCCGCCGCCCGGGAGGATCTTGGAAGTTGGAACCTGATTATCGCCTTGGGCATTGCAACGATCAAAGCAGCATTGGTCGTGCTGTTCTTCATGCACCTGCGCTATGACAATCCGTTTTACGCGGTCGTGTTCATCACTGCGCTTCTGTTCGTGGCCTTGTTCCTCGGCCTGACATTGCTGGATACGACCCAATACCAGGGGGATATCCAAGCCTGGCAGCAAGCCCAGCAGTAGGGTTTCAAAGTATATATTATGCGTGTTTGCCCAGAAATCGCTTGCGGTTTCGCAATGGGGATAACGCATGGCCCCGAGGGTATTTACCCGGGGCTCAATAATCGGGCTATAGCCGTTGACAAAAGCAGCGAAGGCAAGTATACGAGCGAAGCCCAGAGCAGACGCCGGGCCGTGATATCGTCCCTGCGGCGATGGAAAGTAAAAGCAAAGAAGAAATATCCCAATCCCAACAAAGCCGCAAGGACGCCGAAGATCCATCCCATCCGTGAAAATATCACGGGCGCAAAACTCACGGGCATAAGCAGGATCGTCCCGAAAACTGCGAACCGTCCGGCAATCCGCCCTGACGGATCGACCACCGTTGCCACGCGGACCCCGGCGTCGGCGAATTGCCGGCGATACAGCCAGGCAATAGCCATGGCATGGGGTAATTGCCAGCAGAAAACGATGCCGAAAAGGCTCCATCCCAGCGGACTCAATGGGGCGCCGACCGCGGCCGCTCCCAAAAGTGCGGGCATGGCCCCAGCCGCGGCGCCGACGGGCGTTTGCCAGATCGATCGCCTTTTAAGCGGAGTATACGCGAGCACGTAGATCATCCAGCCCGCAACGGCCAAAATCACCAATGTTACATTGCAAAAAACAATCAAATATCCGGGTCCCAACAGGCTTGCGATCGCGCCAAACCAAGTTACCTCTACGGCGCTGAGCCGTCCGGACGGCAAGGGCCGGCCGGCGGTGCGGGGCATCTTGGCGTCGCCTTGACATTCCATGCGCTGGTTCAGGGCGATCGCCCCCAGGATCACGCCCGCCGTGCCCAGCATGGCATGAAAAATCGCCGGCCAAGGCGTCTGCGTCTCGGCGGCCGCATAGCCTGATACCAGCATTGCCGCCAGGACCATGACCACGATTTTAGGCCGGATAAGATTCCAATAATCGCTCACTGATGCACGGTTTTCAGTTTATGGTTATAAGTGGGCAGTAAACTGCCCACCCCAAACTAACGAATGTCAGTTGTTTTCATCCTTCATCCTT
>JBEKIK010000121.1:0-6073 GCA_050011795.1 Thermoguttaceae bacterium
CGGGTCACCTTAAAGATGTGGCCCACTTCCTCCAAAGTATAACTGTACCCGTCGCCCAGCCCGTAACGGAGCTTGATGATTTCCCGCTCCCGGTAGCTCAGGGTCTTCAAAACCTTGGCGATCCGGTGCCGCAACATGCCTTGGGTTGCGCCGATGGACGGATTCTTGGCTGCGCTATCGGGCAGCAGGTCGCCGAAGTGGCTGTCTTCGCTGTTGCCCACCGGCCGGTCAAGACTGATCGGGAAGCGGCTCATGGCCAAAACCCGCCGGGCTTCGTCCACGCAGGTCTCGCTGGCCCGGGCGGTTTCTTCCAGCGTCGGTTCGCGCCCCAGTTTCTGCAATAATTTCCGCGACACGTTCCGCACCCGCGACATGGTTTCGACCATGTGCACCGGGATGCGGATGGTGCGGCTTTGGTCGGCCACGGCCCGGGTAATGGCCTGACGGATCCACCACGTGGCGTAAGTGCAGAATTTGAATCCCCGGCGATACTCGAACTTGTCCACGGCACGCATCAGTCCGGCATTGCCTTCCTGAATCAAGTCCAGAAAGTTCAAGCCCCGGTTGCGATACTTCTTGGCGATCGAAACCACCAAGCGCAAATTGCCCTCGGAAAGTCCGCGCTTGGCGTGCTGGTATTGCCGGTAAATCCCTTTCAAGTAATTCACCCGATTCCGCAGGCTGGTGGGCGATTCCTGAGTCATTCGCAGAATGTTGCGGTATTCGGCGATCCAGGGTTCGCGCTGTTTAATCGGCCCTTTGTCGGCCGTTTGTTCGCGGATCCGCGCGTGGAGTTCGTCCACCCGCCGGCTGAATTCCTCCAGCGTCTTGATCATCGGTTCGATCCGCTGCGTGCGCAGGCCGAGTTCTTCGACCAGTCGGACGGCGCGGCGGCGGCGGCGCCCCAGGCGCCGCCAGGCTGCCCTGCGCAGGGCCGCCGCCCGCGTTTTGCTGGTCGCCAGGTTGTAGTCCCGCCGGTTCCGTTTAAGCAGTGTTTCCAGGGTGCGCAAATTGTGCGGCAAACGCCCGAGAATTTGATGTTTTTCGAGTTGATCGGTCACGGAAACCTGCACCGTGCGATCGAAAGGCAGATCCCCGTCGTGCACCCGGCGCAGCACCTTTACCGCGGTCTGAATGACAAAGTCGCATTCCAGGACTCTGCGGCGGAATCTGGCCCGGGTAAGCTCGATCTGCTTGGCCAAAGTTACTTCTTCCTGGCGCGTGAGCAAGGGAATTTCACCCATCTGCGTCAGGTACATGCGGACCGGATCGTCGGACCAGGACTCGGCTTCCTCGATGTCGGCCAGCAACTCGTCCGGGTTGACGTCGATTTCCGCCTCGTGGTCTTCGTCTCCGTCCGCCAGAACGGAAGGGTCCAATTCAACTTCATCGTCCAGGGCGTCGACTACGTCCACGGCCAATTCCAAGGGATCCTCCGGCCGAACCAGGGAATCATCGTCCAGACCTTCCAGCAATGCGTCGTACAATTTGATACTCCTCAAGTGAGTACAAGGCGGTATACGCTATTTAAGTTGAATTAATAATCTATTATTCCACACATCATTGCCATAAGCCACGAAAATTCTACCATCCAATTCCCCACTCCGCGGACAGAACCTGCCATTTGGCAAAGGATTCGGCCTGCGGAAGGAATTAGCCGACTAAAAAGAAACCCTAAACGCTCCAAAATCCCCATGCGCAATGCATGATCAATCACTTTTGCTTTTCCAAAGGTCAACCAATTACATCCACGACACATGGACGATAAAGTCGCCGCGGAACAAACAAGGACGTGGCGCGTAGACAGGGCATCAAGTCACAGAGAATAATTTAATGTAGCCGAAAAAATTCGACAAACATCTCCCTGGCGCCCGCAGGCATAAGATGCGCAGACTGTCACTGCAATACTTAGCAACTTAATTTTAATCGCTCCCAAAACATTGTCTAGGGTTTATTTACGATTTTTCAATGTTTTTTTACATGCACACAACTCAGTGAACAACTGTTGTCAATTCATTGTTAATATAGATAAAATAGGTGATATGGAGAAGCGTAAATCCCGGAGGTTTATATTTAACTGGCACAGGCCGCGCTTCGTTTCGTCCAATCCCCTGACTTGTATTTATCCAAAGGCGAACATTACCTTAGTCGGCAGGATATGGCGGTGCTTCGCCGGTTAGTTGGCTCAGGGCGTTGCGGGCTGCGCGCTGCTCGGCTTCTTTTTTGTTTCGGCCCCAGGCAGGCTGGTATCGGGCGTTGCCCACCTGGGCGGCGATCTTGAAGCACTTGCTGTGGTCCGGACCTTTCTCATCGAGGAGTTGATAGGTAGGCGTGGTCCCGTATTTGCGTTGGGCTGTTTGCTGTAGGAGCGATTTGTAGTTGTAACCCGTTTCGCCGCCGGCGGCTAGTTCGATCTCGGACCCGACATATTCGACAATGAAGGCCCTTGCCGCTTCCAGGCTTCCATCCAGGTATATTGCCGCTATTAACGATTCAAAAACATTGGCCAAAAGCGAGGGTGGCACGGAAGGATGTGTGGTCATTCCCTTGCCCAGGATCAGGAATTCTTGCATCCCCAGCAATTGGCTGATCTTGGTGCATGTCTGCCGGCTAACTACAATCGACTTGATTTTTGTTAAATCTCCCTCTAAATAGTCGGGATATTGGCGGTAAAGCATTTCGCATACCACCGCGCCCAAAATGGCATCGCCAAGGAATTCCAGCCGTTCGTTCGAGGCCAGACGGTGTTCCGCGCCCGAGGCATGGGTAAGCGCCGCCAGGAGTAGGTTTTTATCGTTAAACGTATAACCGATGCGCTTTTCCAGCTTTTCCAGGACGGCGGTAACTTGGGGATCTAGACCAGACGTATATTCCATACAAAACAATCCGCTTTCAAACCCAGTAAAAAATGGCAATTATCGTCTCTCTATAGTAACCTTAATGCCCAAATGGGGTATTTGTCAATCCACTTATGACATATTGGGCGATGTGACCGGGCGATAGTCATTAATTCTACTTGTCGGCGGTGTATTGGAGGGAAATAATTTTAACGTTAGTGAAATGGCCTAAATGATCACAAAACATATTTTGATTTCAGGAGGCCGGACATTCCTGTCCGGGTTCAGTGGTCAAAGATCAGGCCGGACATTCCTGTCCGGGTTCAGGGTTCAACATTCAGGAGTAAAAGTATGTCGCTAAATATCCCATGTCGGCAACGCCGTTGGTTTATTGGATTGTCATTTATCGCGGCTTTTGCCGCGGCAACCGCCTGGGGGTGCCAATCGGTGCGTGCGGAAGAAGATGATGGTGCGGCCCAGGGAAAGAGCCTTTCCAAGGCATTCCGGGCCGCCGCGCATAAGGTCATTCCCACGGTCGTCAAAATCAAAATATTTAGCAAGGCCAAACGCGTAGAGGGGTTAACGGGCAAAACGCAGGGGGAAAATCCGTTTCAAGGGACTCCATTTGAAGATTTTTTTCACGGCGAAGATTTTCCGCCCGGTCTGCGATTTCACGGAGTGATTCCCCCTCGCATGGGTGTGGGTTCGGGCGTGATTATCGACCCCAAGGGAATCATCCTCACCAACAACCATGTAGTGGAAGGCGCAGACGAGGTGTTGGTCGAACTGGTCGACGGCCGGCAACTGAAAGCCACGGACATTAAAACCGACGAACAATCCGACCTGGCCGTGATGCGCGTCAAAACCAACGGATTTCTGCCCGCCGCCACTCTGGGCGATTCCGACACGCTGGATATCGGCGATTGGGTGATTGCCGTCGGTTGTCCGTTCGAGTTGGATTCGACCGTCAGCGCAGGGATCATAAGCGGCAAAGGACGCGTGCTCTCGGCCGACAGCCGGGCAAGCTTTTTGCAGACCGATGCCGCCATCAACCCCGGCAATTCCGGCGGACCGCTGGTGAATCTCGACGGCGAGGTCGTCGGCATCAATACCGCCATCGAATCAAGCACCGGCACATACGAAGGCATAGGATTCGCCATTCCCAGCAACCTTGTCAAATGGGTCGTGCCGCAGTTGATTAAAAACGGCGCGGTAAAGCGGGCGTATCTGGGCGTAAAAATCAGCGCGATAAACGGCGAATTGGCCGACCATTTGGGCGTGGCTCCAAACTCCGGCGTGATCGTAAGCGAGGTCCTCGCCAACAGCCCGGCCGGCGCGGCCGGATTGCAGGAGGGCGATATCATTCTCTCCTTCGCGGAAAAGAAAATCGCCAATCCTCAACAATTGCAAGAGGTTGTCGAGCGATCGCCCAGTGGATCCGATCAACAAGTGGAGATCCTGCGAAACGGACAAAAGATGAAACTACAAGTGGAAGTGCAAGCACTGCCCGACAAGTTGGCGTCCGAGGCCCTTCCCGCGCCGGGCCGTGAAAAAAACAACCGGCGCGGATCGAATTTAATCAGCCAGGAATTAGGCCTCGAAGTAAGCGACCTGACGCCGGAAATCGCCCGGAAACTCGGTGTAGGCGCTATCTCGGGCGTGATTGTAAGCGCGGTTGAGCCCGAGGCAGTCGCGGCACAGTACGGTATTCGCGAAGGGATGATAATTCTTCGCGTGGGCCAAAAAACAATCCATTCGGTAGCCGAATTCAAGACCGCCATGAAAGACGAATCCCTGGAAAAAGGCGTCCTGCTGCTGATCCGCACGCAAAGCGGCAATCGTTTTTTGCTGTTGAAATAAAAAGTTTTCAGTCGTCAGTAATCAGTTTTAAGTATTAAATGAATAAACTTCATCCCTCCTTTTTCTCTCCCACCGCGATGGCCACCGCAGTGGCGTATGTGCGGCAGTGGGAAATGGTGACCAGGATTTCGCGGATGCCGAGTTGTTCGCACGCGTCGCTTACGCCACCGCGTATGGCGACCACGGGTTTGCCCAGGTGATCGTTGCGGATTTCCATATCGCGCCAGGAAATTCCCCTTCGCCATCCGGTCCCCAAGGCCTTCAGCACGGCTTCCTTGGCCGCCCAACGGCCGGTGAAATGTTGCGTCGCCTGCTTGCGGCTCTGGCAGTAGCTGATTTCGTCGGGGGTATACACCCGATTGATGAACAATTCGCCGTGCCGCTCGATCATCCGCGCGATCCGCAGACATTCGGTAATGTCGGTGCCAAGGCCGATTATTTCCATGCTTATCAGTTCACAGTTTACAGTTCACGGTTCACAGTTTTTTGCATCTAACTTAGATCTTTCGGATTTCGTCATTCGTGCTTCGACATTCGTCATTATTATATTCATCCTTCATCCTTCCGCCTTCATCCTTTTTTATGGCGGATCGTATCCGCCGGGATTCCAGGGATGGCACCGGCAGATGCGCACGATGCCCCGCCAAGTTCCCCGAACCGCGCCGTATTTTTGCACCGCGCCGATGAAATATTTGCTGCAACTCGGCTCAAAACGGCAGTGCCGGCCCAACAAGGGACTCAATAACCATTGATAGAGCCGGACTAAAATAACCAATACGCGGCCGGGCAATTCAACAATCATCCCCAACAATTTATATGTGGAGTTATTTCCCATAATAATATCATATCATAAAGCCGCGACCGTCGGTCGCGCCCTTTTTCGACATTCGGTCGCGCTGGTTTCGCAACCTATGGTCGCACACCTTATCACTACCACCACGCGGCTTCATTGGAGATTTAATTTATGGATGATCTTATTGGCCAGCCCTGGAAGCGATTGCATCAATACTCCTAATTCCGGATCGTCCCCGCACCGTGGAATTACCACCAAATCGATCCCTCCTGGAAGTTCCTCGCGGCACAGCCGGAAGGCCTCGCGCAGCAGCCGTTTCCAACGGTTCCGCATTACGGCGTTGCCGAATTTCCGCGATATCGAAAGCCCCAGGCGCTGATACGGCAAATTGTTCGGGCAGCCGAAAATCAGGATCCCCTCGTCCGATGCGGTGGCACGGCATCGGTAGGCCCGCTGAAAATCCGCATTGCGGCGGATGCGATATTCCAGTCGAAATCGTTGATCTTTCATATTCGGTTATTCGGGGGCCGTCCCCTACCAATGCAAATCTTTCCGTGGCTCTTGGGAATAATGGCGATCGATT
>JBEKIK010000122.1:0-6071 GCA_050011795.1 Thermoguttaceae bacterium
CCGCCGAAAAACTTATATACGATATATCCGCCCAGGCTCATGCCCACAATGAGCACGACCATCAACCAGGTTTCAAATAGATTGAATACGTCCAGTTCGTGTTTGGCGAACCCCAGGAATTTCGAGGGTCCGAAGTTTTGATCCGGCAACACCGGCAGGATAATGCAGCTTATAAGCACGAATTGCATTATCGCCCGTAGGTCCTCGTCGCCCAGTTTTTTAGCGATGCCGTGCAGTTCTCCTTTGAATTGCAGCAAAACGGCCACGCCTCCGCCCACGGCCACGGCCACGACCATCGGACCGACGGCCAGGTACGCCCCGACGGCGAACATAACCAGCATCGCCACGTCGGTGGTTGTTCCGGCATGGGGTTCAGCCTGGCGGAGTTGGAGCAGATGGCCCGCCATGATCACGGCCACAACCCCCAGCATCGCGGCTGGAACCACCCACATGCCCAAGTACTCGGCCAGTAATGCCGAAAGCGTTCCCAGCACCGTAATCAAGGGAAAGGTGCGCATTCCGGCAATGCCCGATGCCGCGTGCTCGCGCTGCAGCCCCACCAACAGGCCCAACAGCACGGAAATCCCCAACTGCTGAAAAATGATAGATTCCATGATGAAATTCTAGCACTTTTTAAGGCAGAATGCAGAATTCAGAACGCAGAAGGTAAAAGTAAAAAATGAAACCGCTTGCGGTTTTGCGCTGCCCACTGCCCACCGCCCACTGTCCACTGCCCACTCTTTGCTTTTAAGAAACAATCCGATTCTTGACATCCACTCGCACGACTATGGGCTTGATCTTCCGGGCTTCCTCATCGGAGACCGCGCAATAAGCCAGCACGATGACAATGTCGCCGGGCGAACCCAGCCGAGCGGCCGGCCCGTTCAGGAGCATGGTGCCCGATCCGGCCGGGGCCTCGATGACGTAAGTTATAAGCCGTTGGCCGTTATACAGGTTTAGCACATGGACCTGTTCGCCGGGCAGCATGTCGGCCGCGTCCATGAGTTCCCGGTCGATGGCTATGCTGCCTTCATAGTCCAGATCGGTGCCGGTCAGCGTGGCCCGATGTATTTTCGACCGCAACATGAACCTTTGCACGCCGAGTCTCCCAGCCAAAATGGCCATTTTTATCCTAAAAAAATAACGCCTAATCAACCGTTTAGTCGCGGCTCCAGTGCCGCGAGTCATTATCCAGTCATTCAGTATGACACCCATTCCTGCTTATTTCAACCGAGTAAAAAAGAAGCGGAAAGAGGAGCAATAGAGTCCTCTTTCCGCCAGAATATGTCCGCTACGACCGGCCTGTGATTCGAGACTCGCCTGACGGGGGGATGAAGCGATCCCGACAGTACCGGTCGTCACGGACTAATTATCCTCAATTTATTTGCTTGCATCCAAGTCGTTGGGTGGCATTGGCGTCTCGCCAGTGCATGCACTCAACTAGGTTATCAAGGTGGATTTTACCTGATGTGGCTGTTTTTTACCGTGCTGTTTGCCTGCTAAATGTGCATGTTTTGCCCAGTAGGCTTTAAACTCGTCGAAGGTGACATACCCGTCGCCGTCGGTATCCATGGCCTTGAAACGCCCTTCAAGGATCTTCAGACGTTCAGGATCTTTGACCTTGCCGATGAACTCTTCTTTCGAGAGTTTGCCGTCATGATCCTTGTCCTTGGCCTTGAAAACCTGCTCGACTTTCTGTTGTAGTTTCCCCGTGCCTGCCTTTTTCGACTGTCCATCCTGGGCAAAAGTCATTCCTACGCCAAAACTCAATGCCAAACCCAGAATCGCAAGTGTTTTCCACATAAACCAAGCCTCCAGCGCATAAAAAACCAGCGTCTCTTGCCCTTTTCCGGCTGGTACGCTACTACTAGTTAAACACCGGAGGAAATCGCAAGTTTCGGAAAAATTTTTTTACGTTACATGGGGGAGAAGGCACTTTATCGGTTTGATATCAAATACCCCAATGGTATTATTCTATGAGCAAAACCACTTATCTCACGGCCCCCATCGCCACCGACAAGATGCCGCCCGGCGTTCCCTACATCATCGGCAACGAGGCCGCCGAACGCTTCTGCTACTACGGTTTGAATACCATCTTGGTCACCTATATGACCGAGCGATTAATTAATTGGTCGGGCGATCTTGCAGTCATGTCGCCCGAGAGGGCCAAGTCCACTTATCACTTGTTTGTCGCGGGCGTATATTTTTTCCCTTTTATTGGCGCCATCATTGCCGACGCTTTATGGGGAAAATATCGAACAATATTTTATCTTTCCTTCGTCTATTGTTTTGGATGTATTGCCCTGGCGGCGGATCAAACGCGCCTGGGATTGTTTTTAGGGCTCTCCCTGATTGCCCTGGGATCGGGCGGGATAAAATCCTGCGTCTCGGCGAACGTGGGCGATCAGTTCGGATCAAGCAATCAACATCTCCTGGAAAAAGTCTTCGGATGGTTTTACTTTTCAATTAATTTCGGCTCCTTGTTCTCCGTGCTCCTCACGCCCGTTCTCTTGAAACATTACGGGCCGAGCGTCGCCTTCGGCGTACCGGGTGTTTTAATGATTATCGCCACGTTTATTTTCTGGCTTGGCCGGAAAAAATTCGTGCACATTCCACCCAGCGGAGGCCAATTTGTCAAAGATATTTTCAGTAAGGAGGGTTTGCAGGTTATCGTCAAATTGGGAATCATCTTTTTAGTGTTCATCGCCATGTTTTGGGCACTATACAATCAAACTTTCTCTTCTTGGGTCCTGCAGGCAAAATCGATGGATCGGCATGTGCTCAATTTCGAGTGGGTGCGATCCTTGGAAAATAAAATGGTCGGCGCGGGATGGACGTTCGTAAAAGGTCTGGCCGATTGGGAAATGGATCAAAACCAGGTTCAGGTGGTGAATTCGATTTTAATTCTCGTGCTGATACCCTTATTCGGCTACGTCATTTATCCCGCCATGAACAAAGTCATGCGTATGACTTACCTGAGAAGGATTTCCATAGGCATGTTCGTTTGCACGATTTCATTCGCCTTATCGGCCTGGATCGAACAAGGCATTCAGGACAAGACTCGTACTTCGGTCTATTGGCAACTATT
Organism: Thermoguttaceae bacterium; assembly: GCA_050011795.1. Classification (GTDB taxonomy): domain Bacteria; phylum Planctomycetota; class Planctomycetia; order Pirellulales; family Thermoguttaceae; genus JBEKIK01. Next base: position 3,089 of record JBEKIK010000122.1, read on the forward strand.
AACTCTTTCCACGATTTCCGTGGCGGAGATAATGGTCTCCATCACCGGTTTGGAATTCGCTTACACTCAAGCGCCGAAAAAGTTGAAGTCCTTGGTGATGGGTTTGTTTCTGCTCTCCCAGACGGTGGGAAATTCGTTCACCTCGGCCGTGAATTTATTCATCGAAAATCCGGACGGCACCAGCAAACTGCCGGGAGCGAGTTATTACTGGTTTTTTACCATTGCCATGCTTATCACGTCCGTGCTGTTTGTTATTGTGGCCTCTTTTTACCGGGAAAAAGCCTATATTCAAGACGAAAATATCGGCTAAGGGGAAAAACAATGAAAGACATCGTCGCCGACGGCGGACTGGTCGCCTGCTGCGGCCTGTATTGCGGGGCTTGCCGGGCGTATCTACGCGGCAGATGTCCGGGCTGCCGGGAAAACGACAAGGCAACCTGGTGCGGCGTGCATAATTGCTGCAAAACCAATCAATTCGCATCCTGCGCCGATTGCAAGGATTTTCAAAATCCAAGCGACTGCCGCAAATTCAACAACTGGATATCAAAAGTATTCGGATTCATTTTTCGCTCCGATCGCGCGGCCTGCATTTGTCAGATTCGTGAATTGGGAATCGAAAGTCATGCCGCCAATATGGCGAAAAACAAATGGCAGACGATCAAGAGGTGAAGAAAATGGATAAAATTACTCCATTTATTCCCGCCTTGCGTGGATGACGTTGAAAATCATTCGCAGCAAAAACAAAAGCGGGCCCATCAGTGCCAGGCAGGCGAGCATGGCCAGCGCCACGAACCAGCCCAGGGCGAAGATCTCCCGGGCCCAGTCCCAGATCGGGGCCCAGTAAAGAACAACAACCAACGCCGCCAGGCATAGAAACGGACCGTAAGGGATTTCCCTGTCGCGCAGGAAAAAATATCGCAACAACCCCACCACCAGCGCGGCGAATGGGGCCAGAAAAAACACTATCAAACAGGCTTGCCAGCCCAGAAACGCGCCGATCATGCACATCAGCGTCACGTCGCCGAAGCCCATCGCCTCTTGATTCAACACTCCGCGGCCGATGATGCGAACGGACCAAATAATTCCTCCGCCGGCGGCCATGCCGGCCAATGCGCTTAAAAGCGCCCTCCAGTTGTCGCCGCCGTGCCACCAGACGCCCGCGATCAGCACTGCTCCAATCGCACCCATGCTCAATACCCGGTAAGTGTCGCAGTGGCGCACAATCCGCGTCCAACTCAGCCCCAACGCCCTTAGCCACCCGTGGCCGGCGTACCAGGTCCGCGGCAAAATAGCCAGGCACCACAGTACCCAACACGCCAGGGCAATGGCCAGCGATCCGCCAAGCCAGGCCGGCCATGAGTTGGGAGAAGTGATGCACAGAAAGTCGAAATTCCATCCGCCCGCAAGAAGCGGATGCACGTCGGGAAGCAACGACCGCGGCCAAACAGCGGCCAGAAATAATCCAACAAGTGTGCCCGGTCTGGTTATGGCATCGGGAATGATCTTTTCATCGGCGTCGATAAGCGATGCCACGAGCATCAACCAGATGAGAACCGCGTGTGCCACATACTGCTCGTGTAATATGGAAGGCCACTCCGGCGGCAAGGCGGGATTTGGAAAGCGGGGCATGTCGGCGGGAAATAGAGCGGCCAAGCCGATTTCCCAATAATAAAGCCAAGCCAGTCCCAAGCCGCAGAGCAATTCCACCAGCAGCGGGCGGACCCAGAATCCCGAACCGTGCACAGACGCCTCGCGCCGCAATCCCAGCCAACCGAAGATCGGCAGGCGGTCGGACCGTCGCCGGGCAGGCGCGGACGGATGGGGCCGCATCCACGGACTGACAGGGCGCGGATTCCATGCCAAGCCATACACGGCCAGGTTCGCCAAGGCTCCAAACACCGTCCCGGCCGCAAACAGCAAGATCAAGCGGACTTCCATGTGGATGGCGGGGATCCAATTCACGGGCGAAACTCCATCTCCGAAAATAAAAGTGTAAAGAGGAAAAAGGGAAAAGGGGGAAAAAGGAAAATTAAAAAGAAAATCAAGAGCCTTTCCTACAAGTCATCCCTTTCCCTTTTTCCCGATTTCCCCTTTTTCCCTTTACTTACACTTGAAAGATCTATATCTAATCTACTTTTTTTGTATTTCTAGGTGATCCAGGATTTCCGCGGTTAATTCCTGGGGGGTGCGATTTTCGGTGTCGACGGTGAAATCGGCCGTCTCACGATACATCGGTTCGCGCAGGGCAAGCAGTTGAACTATCTCTTCCAAAGGGCCGTGGCCGGTAAGGCTGGGACGTCGCTCCGCGGTCGCGGCGTCGCCGGACATGCGCTTTAGAATGGTTTCCGGCCGGGCCGTGAGCCACACCACTTTGCCGCTTTGCCGCATTATTCGCCGATTTTCTTCGCGCAAAGGCGCCCCGCCGCCCGCGGCCAGCACCAACTGATCGCGGCGGCATAGATCGGCAATCACTTGGGCTTCCAAATCGCGAAACGCCGGCTCGCCGTCATCGGCAAAGATTCGGGCGATGGTCTTGCCCGCGCGCCGCTCGATCTCCACGTCGGCATCGATCCATTCCCAGTCCAACCGCCGGGCCAGAAGTTTCGCCAGCGTGGTTTTGCCGGTCGCTCGATAACCGATAAGCGTGAGAATCATAATGAGTGTCAAGTGGCGAAGAGTGGGGGAAAGTGGACAGTGGACAGTGGGCAGTGGGCAGTGGGCGGAGTGAAACTGCAAGCGGTTTCTAATTTGTCATTTATTCGGCATTCTTTTTTCATGCATCGTTCAAATTTCGTCATTTCACCTGTCCACCGTTCACTGTCCACTATCCACTACCCACTGTCCACTTTTAATATTTCGCCGCTCCAATCGCGCGGCGAATGGTTTCGCGCATCACTTCGGCCGGACCGTCCCGGCCGGTGAAAATTTTGAATTGCAGGCAGGCCTGGCGCACGAACATATCGATGCCGGTTATTACGGTGCA
>JBEKIK010000123.1:0-6062 GCA_050011795.1 Thermoguttaceae bacterium
GTAGTTTTTGCCGAAGGCCTCGCCCGCTCCCAAAGCCCCGATGCCGCCGGTGATGTATAGCTTCTTGCCCACGACGTTTTCCCAGATGGCGTCGATGGCATTCAGGTATCCCTTGTCGCCCGTCATGGCCGCCACGTCGGCCATGCCGCTATACATGTAGGCCGCCCGCACCGCGTGGCCCACGGCCTCGGTCTGATCGACCGGCTTGACGCGAGACTGGTGATACTCGTCTCCGCCCGGGCCGCGCACGTCAAGGAAAAATTTGGCCAGATCGAGGTACCGCCTGTCGCCCGTGACGCGATAAAGTTTCACCAGCCCCATCTCCACGATCTCGTGGCCGGGCCATATATGCAGCTTGTCAGGGCCGAAGGTATCGCACAGCAGATTGGCCTCCTTTATCGCAATGTCCAGCAGGTTCCGCTCGCCGGTGGCCTGGTAATGCGCGGCTGCCGCCTCGAAAAGATGGCCGGCGTTATAAAGTTCATGGCTTTGGTCCGCCTCGCGCAGCCATCGCTTGGGGCCCGACCAATCGTGCGGATGCTGGGGGTTGATGGTGCGGGCGGTGTAAAGGTACCCGTCCGGCTCTTGTGCCGCGCCGATCTTGGCGATCAACTCGTCCAAGTACGCCTTCATTTTGGGATCGGGTTTAACGGCCAGGGCATAAGAAGCCCCTTCCAGCACCTTGTAAGGATCGGTATCGTCGAACGGGAACCCCGGCGACTTCTTATTCTTTAATTCCTCGCCCTTCAAGGCTGCGGCCGCGCGCTCGAAATTGTCCATGCGCCCCGATTTCTCGCACTGCTCGAAGGCGAAGGGGATCGTCACCGTGCGGTTGATCTCGATCCGCGGCGCCCAAAAAACGTCGCTTAAGTGCACCGCGGTGAATGGAACCGGCTTGATGGGGTAATCCCCCGACGCTTGCCACTCGGCCGGGGTGAACTGATCCCAATAGACTATATAACGCCGCGCGCCTTGCATTTTATAAAACGGTTCGAGCGTCACGCCCTTGCCGTCTGTTTCCCCGGGAATGCGGAATTCCTCGGCCGAACCGCTGAACGTGTTCGGCTTGTCCGCCACGGGTTTCACTCCGTCAAGCACCCGGCCGTCTTCGGCTACGATTGCCGGAAAGGGCTTGCTCATGTCCACTTCGGCGCACAGCACCAAGGGGCCGTTCATAAATGCAAAGCGCCGCGGATTGTCGCGGAAACCCTCGGTATACAGGCTAAAGGGCATGGAAATTTCCACGCTGTCGCCGCTTTTCCAAACGCGCGAAACCGCCGCGTAACTACCCGGCCGGCTGGAATCGGCCTGTTTCTCGCCGTTTACGCGTATCTCAAAACCCTTAACCGCCCACCACGGATGCCTGACGCGCAGGGCCAACTCCACGGGCTTGTCGCAGGTAAACGCGAGTTTGCTTGCACCCTCGTCCGGATACTGCGTCTCCTGGCGGAGCTTTAGGCCCTTGGCCTTCCAGTTCAATTCCGAGGCGATAAACAAGTTCAAATAAAGATTGTTTTCGTCGTGGTAGTAAATGCTGTCGCCATACTTGGCGTGATTTTCCACGCCCGTGCCCGTGCAGCAGGCGAAGGTGTTTAGCGGAGTGCTGTAATGCTCGTCCTTGTGCGATCCGGACCTTAGCGGCACATAGTAGCACATCATGCCGTCCGCCGGATTTTGCGACGCCAGGATGTGATTGATGAGCGCCCGTTCGTAGTAATCGGCGTATTCGGCCAACGGATTGAGGCAGAACAAGTGTCTCGTCAGTTTGAGCATGTTGTAGGTGTTGCAAGTTTCGGTGGTGTTCGGACCGAGCGATTTTGAAAGCGTTTCCTTGGGCGAAAACTTCTCGCCGTTGCTGTTGCCGCCTATAACGTAAGAACGCTCCTTGACCACGGTGTCCCAGAAAAACCGCGCAGCCGCGCCGAGCCGGTCCTGGCCCGTTAGTTCATATTGCCGCGCTACGCCGATGAATTTCGGAATCTGCGTGTTGGCGTGCAGGTTGTTGAGTTTGTCCTCTTGCTTCGAGGCCGGGGATAGAACGGCCATGTGGTTGAACCGCTGGGCGATTTTCAGATATTTTTCTTCGCCTGTGAGGGCGTACAGGTTGGCCAGCACTTCGTTCATGCCGCCGTGCTCGACGCGCAGCATCTTCTGCATCTGTTCGTCGGAAAGCTTTGCGTTGCGGGCGATTACCCAGTCGGCGAACCTCTTGCATACTTCCAGGGCCTGCCGGTTGTCGCAATATACGTACATGTCCAACAACCCGGCGTAAATTTTATGCAGGGTGTAGTAAGGCGCCCACACGCGCCCGGTCGATTCCACGCGGTCGAAGAACGACTCCGGAAACGCGCTAAGGTAGCCGGTGCCGATTTTCGCCTGGCATTCGGCAAGCCCCGCCACCACGGCGTCGCCTTTCTGCTTGAATTTTTCCTCGCCCGTGGCGGCGTACATCATCGCGCAGGCCGACAAATAGTGACCCACGAAATGCCCGCGCAACTCGCAATTGGGCTCTTCCCAGCCGCCCAGCGGTTGGGCCGAAGAAGGCAGTGAGGCGTTGACGCGGAAGTTGTGCAGCAGCCGATCCACGTCCAGCGAAAGCAGATACTTCTCGTCCAGTTCCATGGCGTGCTTGAACGGGCCGTCCAGCAGTCGCACGTCCCAAAGCGGAAAGGCATGAACCTTAAGCGGAACCACGGGCGCAACCTTGACCTTGGCCCCGTCGTCGGCAAGTGCATCGGCAAACGCGGGAGCAATCGTTGCGATGAAAGACAATAAAAAAGCCGTGAGCACAAGTGCGGGTTTCATGAATCCATGTCCTTTCTAATCTGATATTGCCCGGTTTTTCAGTTTCTTATTTTCCCGCCGGGCGAATCCGCACCAGGACCACGCCGTGGCGGGCGACGGTCGCGGGAAACTCCTTGTCGAACTCGCCCAGGTCTTTTTGCCGCCACAAGTCGCGCACGATCTGTTTGCCCGTGAGTCCCAAGTCGGACCATTTCGCGGTGACCGTTTTTTCCGATTCGCCTCGGTTAAAAAGTCCCACGGCCATGGAACCGTCTTCCATGGCTTTTGCCCAGACTTCGAGATTATCGGCCTTGGCCACGCGCCCGGCTTGTTTGCCCAAGGGGTCCTGGCTTACCTCGAGCACTTCGTCGTTGGTAAGCAGATTGAGCGTGAATTCGTCGAACTGCGTCATGTCGCAACCGATCAAAAGCGGAGAGCAAAGCAGGCACCACAGGCTGATGTGGGTGTACTGCTCGTTTGGAGTCAGCCCGGTCGGGTGCAGATGCCCCCAGCCCACCATGCCCACCACCAGCATGTCCGGATCGTTCCAGTGACCGGGCCCGGCGTATTTTTCGTGTCCGGCCTGGTTAAAACCGATTTTGGACATGCTCGACCAAGTGTCGGTGATGTCGTCGGTGGTGCGCCAGGAATTTCCGCCGACCTCCGCGCCCCACTCCCAGACGTTGCCCCAACCGTATTGGCACAGGCTGAAATGGATGTCGCGATTGACTTTATCCAAGGCCGCGCGCATTACTTGGTAAGGCTTTTCCAGGGTAGGCCGGTCCGGCATGGGCTGGCCCCGACCCCCGCCTCCGGCAACCTGGCTGTACGAGCACCAATCGTATTTCAGGTAATCGAAGCCCCACTGGGCATAGCGCTGGGCATCTTTTTCTTCGTACTTATAACTGGCCGTGAATCCGGCGCAGGTCAACGGACCGGGCGAAGAATATATTCCCGCCTTCAATCCCTTGCCGTGGATGTAATCGCAGAGGGCCTTCATGTCCGGGAATTTTTTGTTGGTGTTGATCATCCCGTTTTCGTCGCGCGGCGTGCCCTGGAGCATGGGATCCTTGCTCCCCGGTTTGATCTCCCAGCAGTCGTCGGTATTTATATACGTCCAGCCGTGGTTGATCAAACCGCTCTGGACCATGGCGTCCGCGGCCGAGCGGACCTTGGCGTCGTCCACCGCGTTGGCAAAGCAATTCCAACTGTTCCAGCCCATCGGCGGCGTCAGGGCGATTGTATCGCCGCAAACGATCTTGAACTTGCCCTCGGCCTGCCCCAAATCATTCTTGGCGTGCAGAACCACCGCGTACTGCCCGCGTTTTTGCAGAATGCCCGTGATCCGGCCGGTTTGCGGATCGAGTTTCAAACCCTCGGGCAAGCCGTCCGCGGCGAAAGTCATGGGGCGCTGGCCGCCGGCGGCAACGGAGTACATAAACGGCGCTCCTGGCCGAACGCCGAATACCCTGGGCCCATTAATCCGCGGCGTGGCCGGCGCCTTGGGCGTGAGGATCACGGCGTTCTCAACCGGCCGGCTCACGGCTTCCGGGCGCTCGGAGGAGTACTCGATCTTGGCGTCGGCCCAATCGGCGTGGTCGTAACCTATGCCGTCGTCGGCGTCGGTCACCAAAAGCTGCAGCGTTTTGAATCCCTTCAGGCTCACATCCGCCTTTTCTGGCGCCTGTCCGGTCTTCATTACGCCGCTCTTCCAAAGCTCGCGGTCGTCGGCCAAAACGCGGAACTCGACGCTGCCCAAGTAGTTGCCCACTTCATCGTCCACGCCCACGTAAGCGGTAAACCGTTCGGCCCCGCCCTTCAGATTGATAAGCAGAGTGCTTTCGGCATGGGTGCCCAGCCCGTGTTCGAATTTCTTTCCGCCAATGGAAATGGCATGTCCATCCACGGATTTATCGGCCTGGGGCCGGCCCCAGCCTTGCCGAACCTTGCTCACATCCAGCGAACCGAGCGAAACGCTTTCCGTTGCCGCGGCGGGCAGGGAAAACATCATCCCCGCCAAAAACACCCCAATCAATGCCGGAAATAAACACTTGCCGTTGTGGAGAACCATGGTTTTTACTCCCTATAAAAGAGGTTGACAACTCGTATAAACATTGTGCGATTTCCCCATGAATTTTGCAACAAGCGGCAACCTTCAAGGTGCAATTTTTCAAAACTTTTTATTGCATGTAAAGCCGCGGCCGGCGCCCGCAGTGCGGAATGATATTATACATTGCGGAAGTCTTTTTCGCGGTTCATTTTACATTTCGCAATTTTTTAATTTACAGTGGAAAATCATGCGCGAAAAAAACATACCCAAACATCGGCTAGTTTCCCTGAAAAATCGCCTTGTAGTCGGCTATCCCCCAACTCGACCGGTTATTGAGTCTCAGATCGCCAAAGTAACCAAAAGTTGGCGCGGCATATCGACTTTCACCTTGTTCACAGTTAAACTATGGGGAATCTGCCGCCCGGAGCGTTTCCTGTCGGAGGCCGCTGGGACTGGACTTACTGACTCTCATATCACCGCTTTTTTTGACAACAGGAGATGATAATTATGAAACGCTATTTCTCGATTTGTGCCCTGATATCGACTCAACTTGTTTTTGCGATATTGCCGCTTAAGGCCCAGACTCCGGCTGCCGCCGGCAGCGCGTCGTTGACCGTCCAGGTCGACAAGCCGGGCATAAAGGTCAGTCCCACGCTTTACGGCATATTTTTCGAGGAAATCAACCATGCCGGCGACGGCGGGCTGTACGCCGAATTGGTGCAAAACCGCTCGTTCGAGAATTCCGACAAGCCCGACTGCTGGACCCTGGTGACCGACGGCTCTGGCAAGGGCGAGATTGCCATCGACACCGACAATCCGATGTGCGAGAACAATCCCCGATCGCTGCGTTTGAAAATGTCCTTCGACGGTAAGGGCAAAGTCGGCGTGGCGAACGATGGTTATTGGGGCATCGCCGTGGAAAAGGATGCACAGTACGATTTGTCGGTCGCCCTTCGCGCGGGCGACGGATTTACCGGCCCGGTGGCCGCCGCGCTGAAAAACGCCAACGGCAAAAAAACCTATGCCCAGGCCCTGATCGACAAGGTCGATTCGCAGTGGAAGACTTACAAACTTACTCTTACATCCAACGCGACCGATCCCAAGGCCCAATTGGTCCTCAGCGCCTCGCGTCCGGGCACGCTGTGGATGGACATGGTTTCGCTTTTCCCGCGGAAAACATTCAAGGCCCGGCCCAACGGAATGCGTTTGGACCTGGCCGCAATGCTGG
>JBEKIK010000124.1:0-7872 GCA_050011795.1 Thermoguttaceae bacterium
GCTGGAATTGGAAAACGTCGAGGCATTGCAGTTTGTGATGGAAGCAGTGCGAAAGACCCGCGCCGGTCTGCCGGAGTCATTGCCGCTTATTGGTTTTGCCGGGTCGCCTTTTACCTTGGCCGCCTACGCCGTCGAAGGCGGATCGAGCCGCGATTATAGCCGGACTAAAACTTTTATGTATGGCGACGTCGGCGCGTGGAACGCCATGTTAAGCCGTCTTGCCCGGGCCGTGGGACTGTATCTGAATGCCCAGATCGCCGCCGGCGTGCAACTGGTGCAATTATTCGATAGTTGGGTGGGCTGCCTGGGCGTAGACGATTATCGCCGTTACGTATTGCCGCACACCCAAGCCGTGATTGCGTCTATTCCGTCCGGAGTGCCGATCATTTATTTTTATACCGGCAATCCCGCCTTGTTGCCCTATATTAAGAAGGCGGCCGGCAACAGAAAAAACCTGGTGATCGGCATTGATTGGCGAATGCGTTTGGACGATGCCTGGGAAGCGATCGGTTACGACACGGCCATTCAGGGCAATCTCGATCCGGCGGTTCTTTTGAGCACGCCCGCCGAGATTCGCCGCCAAGCGCGGGAAATTCTGGATCAGGCCGCCGGACGCCCCGGCCATATCTTCAATCTCGGCCACGGAGTGCTACCGCAAACGCCGGTGGAAAACGCCATTGCCTTGGTCGACGCGGTGCACGAACTAAGCCGGCGCTGAATACTCTACATGTCACTAAATTGTTGGGGCGACAGTTGAACTGTCGCCCCAACACGAAGAAGATTTACACAATTTATTTTCGACGCCGCCAGCCATAGAATGCCAAACATGCAATGCCCATGCCCACTAAAAGAAAGGTAGCTGGTTCGGGAACGGGTTCGGTGACGATGTCGTCGATCAGCGCGCTACAGAATGCGGCAGTGCCATAACCGTTGCCAGAAAACTCAATGCTTGTTATGTTGTCGAATACTTGGTAACTCCATTCCGGATATATTGTCCCGGAGGACCCGCCCTTTTCGGTAATGCGAGTAAAAGAGAGAGACTCCAAAGGTGTATCGAAATTTAAGGTGAACGCTATGGCATTGCTACTGCCGCCTTGTGAAAGGTAGTAATATGGTGATGATGCCTCCACAATCCCGCCACCGTAAACCGTGCGATCATCCGAGACTAAAAGGGATGTGCCGGATGTCAATCCGCTTACTGTAATGCCGTACTCAGCTAAGTAATCGGTCACAGATTGCCCGCTGGGGATGGAATCGAAATTTATAACATCGGCGGTTGCCAACGACGCAACGCTCATTACGAACAGTCCAATAAACAAATTCGTTACAGATCTCATGATAATGCTCCTAAAGCTCCCTTAAAATAAAAAATTGTGCGTGGGCGAACATCACCCTGATTGTGTGTGTTTATCCAAATAGCAGATATCAAAGTGTCTGCAAGAATTTTTTATCTTTATAGTTTTTTATCTCCGTCGCAGCCGCAGATAGACTACCCCGAGTCCAAGCAGTGCCGAGCCTAGCAGCGTAAGGGTTGCGGGTTCGGGGACCTCGGCGATGGTCCAAAACGCTGAGTTCATGTGGAAGGGCGGGTTGTTCCCATCGTCTATAAACTGGAACTCCGGGTTCCCGCCATTCCCGGGAGGTATGACACTACCCTTGTAATAAGATTCGTCAGGCCTCCAAATCAACGTCCCATACGTTCCGCCCGCGTCGGCTCCGCTGAAGGCGATGTAACCGTAGAGCACGATGGACGTGCTACTGAAGGTCACTGCGCCGGATCCAAGGTAGCTGGATAGGGGGCCGCTGCCACTGTACGTCACTGAGGGATAAGGGAGACTTGCGGAAGACTCTATCTTGACAGTTGTATGAGCCAAGGGGTCCAGCCGCGGATGCCATGATGGTGCCCGAAACTTTGTCTTGAAACCCATTTAATTTGTCAATCTCGGCCGTGGGGTAGTCGTCTATGCTGTAAGTTATCGTCTCCGCCCTGGATGCAGTTACGAGTAGGACCGCCGAAAACAACAGAAGGGCGACAGCCAGTGTGGAATGATGGCGGGAGATAAAGTTGGACGTGTTAATCGAACGGAGCACAATCTGGCGTTTCATTAGAGTTTCTCCAGTAAAAGGGTAGTGTTGTTCACGAACATGGTGCGACAGCGGTTGCCAAAAACGCAAAAACAAAGCGTTTCGGTTCATTGTGAAATCTCCTCAATTGTTACATAGTTTTTTTGGAATAATTGGAAACGAAAATCAAATGCCAGGGCATCTCCGGCGGGACATAAACGTGTTCGGGTTAGCTTTCCTCCGGCGCAGGCCAAAAACGATGATCCCCGCAATTGCCGGCACGAAGTAGCGTGCCGTACACAATCTGCTTCCTTGTCCTATCCGCCGGGAAAGTGCGAAGAATACACTTGGTGGCAATAACAAAGAATTTCCCGGCAATAGGCGCGTTAAAATCTAGTTCCCTTCTTTGCCCGCTGGTTTTGTGCAATGGGCAAAATTGTCCCCGTATTCAAGCCGCGCGGCGGGCGGAATTTCGCGCGGCCAGGTTGCGGCCCGCCCAAAATTCCTCCGCCTCCGCCTGTTTCATCAACTGTTTGCGCTCTTCTTCCAGATCCACTTGGACTTCAGCGGAAGACGCAATCTCCGGTCCTTCGATGATGCTAAGTTGCGGTAAATTTTTATCGATCTTTGGCAGATTGTGGTTCATATTCAATCCTTTCTTACTCAGACTGCCTGTAAGCAATCAAAAATCCCCGTTAATTCCCTACCGACGGATACAAGTGCTGCAGCCCGTCAATGTCCCGGATGAGTTGGCCGAACAGCCGTGATCTAATACAAAAAACATCCTGAATAATTGCATATACCAACTCATCTAGACCTTAAACCCGCCGAGCATGCCTGCTCTATCGCCAGGTTTATCGGAACAAAACCCCTCCCCTCGTTTCATGGGGCGTTAGGTACGTCAACAATTACCTCAGTTGCTTAAGCCGCAAGTCGACGGCGTCGCGAATCTTTCATGCCCGCGATCTTCACGGGCAATGCCGTCGATCCCAGTGAGTGTCGGTAACTTTTCTGGCGTTGTACCGCCCGGCGCCGAGCGGAATCGGGAATTTCCTCCTGGCGCTCCAGGCGGCGCTCCAACTCCACGTCGATGGCCTCACTCACGCTCAGCAATTCATCATCGCTGAGTCGATGCAGCCGATTCAGAATTGCGTTCATTAACTACCTCCTTTCCTTTTCGGATAAAAAAGTTCGATGTGTGTTAAAACGTTCATATCAACTTTTATGCCGCACGACGTTGTGCATGCTTGTTGATTTCTTCCTCCGGCAGTGTTTCCGCTTGTTTTTTCGCTATAAGCGGGTCAGGCGAGGAAACCCCCGGCGCGGCGGGCTCCCCGTCGTCTTGCAACATGGGAAACAGCCAATATCGTCGAATACTCCGCCGTCGCCACCACTGAGCTATCCCCGCCGCGATCAACACTAATCCAAAGCTGACGCCGGCCGTTACGATCAGCAAATAGCGCTCAAACGGCGAGTCGGAGTTTTCTTTTAGTCCCCGGGAATTACCGGCCCTGGCGGCCGTCTCCGCCGGCGAGCCGGAGACATCGGCGTACGAATATTCGTTGTTTTCGGCGTTTCGTTTTGATGGGTAATTTACGTCGCTTTCCTTCCGATCGCGAGGTGTATCCGCGGTCCAGGTTTTATCGAGGTTGAGACCGGCCTCCGAGCTGTTATTTACGTCGGCCATTGCCAGGTTATTTCCCACTGACGCCAGGAAGACATCGTCTGCCCGGCATATTTCAGCGGTAAATAAAACCCACAATACCCAGGAAAAGCCGAAAATCCTTGTTAAACCTTTCATAACTCGATCTTTCATTTTTTCAAATCCGATGCCGCTCACCGGAAAAAGGAGACAGTTTCCATTTGCCGGAAGGGGACAGCCCCCTTTTTCCCCTGCAATCACGCTGCATGGCGGCGCTTGCGTTGTCCCTTCAGGCCGGTTACGCGAACGGGCGGCGCCGTTGAACCCGTGGATCGGCGATAACTTTGATCGCGTAAAATCGCCCTTCGCCGGGCCGACTCGGGAATTTCCTCAGTCCGCTCCTGGCGGCGCTGCAATTCCAGGTCAATCGCTTCGCTAAGCGACAGTAATTCATCGTTGTTCAGATCGTTCAGATTCTTTAAGATCGCTTTCATGGCGACTTCTATCCTTGAGTTAGCTAGTCCAGCCGGCACTATCCGGAAAAAGGGGACGGCCCCCATTTGCCGGAAGGGGACAGCCCCCATTTTCCTAGCCGGTATTCGGCCTGTAATAAACCACTTTATTACCCTCGTACTCTTCTACAGTTTGCAGTTTCTCCCGCTTGCCTCGATGCACGTACAAACTGCTTGTATCCAGTGGAATAAGCGTGGGAAACTTGTGTTCTAAAAAATGCTCCCATTCTTCCATGCTCATCGGACCCAACAGCAACGGCGCTCCAAACATGCGCACCAGCTCTTCCAAACCGTAGTGCATCTTCTCGGTGTATACGGCCACCGCGTCCGATGTTAGTATGCTCACGGATTGTAAAAACGCATCGGTGCCTTGCGCGGGATCTGAAGAGGCGTCGATCACCGCCAATGCCGCACGGCGCGCCCATTTGCGAATACCGGGAAGAGATCGCTCGAACGAAACCGCGGCCCGGCATCCTCCGTACTGCTGGGCCCAGGCGTGAATTTGATCCGCCAGCAAACGGCCGGGATAAAAAAGCACGATCCCGGACGCAGACTGCGAGCTAATTGGCTTTCTCACATCTCTTCCCCTTTTCATCTACACCTTTGCCTCGGCTTGCTCCGGCTTGCCTCGGTGCTTGGCGACGACATATATTACGATGCTCTTATTAGCAAGCGCCATGCCCGATTCCGGCGAAAAAGAAATTCGCGCACCAAGTTGCAAGCTATCAGACAGTTGCATCAAAAACGCCGGATTTAGAAAAAAACAACATTCAAAAAAATGGCTGCAAAGCGCGGCACCACCCGGACTCAAAGCGCGGCCAACGTGTAAGGGGCTAGAGATTAGGGATTAGAGATTAGGGATTAGGGATTAGAGATTAGAGATTAGGGGATAGAATATGGGGTGGGCAATTCATTGCCCACCGGAAAAGGGAAAATGCCGGATGCCGAACGACGATGGGCCGATCGCCAAATGCCGAATGTAGAATTACCGAGCGATAAAATCCGGTTGCCGAAAGCTATTTCAGCCCGTGACGCTTCAGTTTTCGCGAAAGAGTGGCGCGATGCACGTGCAACAAGCGGGCCGCTTTACGCTGATTGAAATCGGTCCGGTCCATGGCCTGTTCGATTGCGCAGCGTTCCAATTGGCGCAAACTCATGCCGTCGATGGGCAGTTTTTCCTGCTTTTTATCCGACTCCATCAGCAATGCCTCGACCAGGACTTCCGCATCCAAGCCGGTGGCGTACAAGCGTTCCACCCAAGCCGCCAATTCGCGCACGTTTCCCGGCCAAGTATAGCCCAAAAGCAAACTGCGGACGGCGGGTGAAATATGAATCTCATCCCGTTTGTAATGCCTGGCGTAATGGGCGGCAAAATGATCCAACAAAAGCGGTATATCTTCGCTTCGCTGCCGTAATGGCGGCACCACCACGAGGACTATGTTCAAGCGAAAATAAAGGTCCTGCCGGAATTTTCCCCGCTCCACAAGTTCGCGCAAATTCCGGTTCGTGCCGGCTATAAACCGGGTATCCACCCTGACTGGAATGGGCTTGCCGATGGGCATCACCTCTTGCTCCTGGATCACACGGAGCAATTTGGGTTGCAGATTAAGCGGAATCTCCCCCACCTCGTCCAGGAATAACGTCCCCTCGTTGGCGGTGCGCACCAGTCCCAACATGCTTTGCTCGGCCCCGGTAAATGCCCCGCGAACGTGACCGAAAAACTGGCTCTCAAATAGCGATTCGCTGATGCCCGCGCAATTCACTGGAATAAAAGGTTTTTCTTTTCGCGGGCTTTTGGCGCAAAGACGCCGGGCGATCAGTTCCTTGCCCGTGCCGCTTTCGCCTTCGATAAGAACGCAACAATCGCTTTCCGCGACTTTGTCGATAAGGCTGATGACATCACAAATAACCTGAGATGCGCCAACAATGTTGGGAACGCCGAGTTCCGGTCTAGTAGTCACTCCCATGGCGCATACTCTCCCGACCGCTAGGGATTGCTCCCATCAGGCCATAGCGTTCGGCTAGTTCGTACACAAGTGATTCGACAAAACGTGCTTCCGCCGACCACCTTACGAGTGTAAAAGCGCCTTTCACTTAGATTAGCGACAACAGCGGCTTATCCTTATCCACCGTCGAATTGACCTAAGTGCCCGAAAACTTGTGACGAACCCGCTGCTCGCTGCCTCCGTACTAATTGTGAATAAGTGGTGAAAAAATAGTAACGCGACGCTCAATTCACATACTCCGTCAAATAGCCCGACAAGTATCGATCCATTCCAGCTATTTGACTACCCCTTAATACGATGTCTTCCTCTATTATTCTAACTTAATAAGTTTTAGCGATTTGTCAAGTAGTGCTAATAAAAGTAATAAAAAGGGTTCGGCAACTCAGATAACCCAATCGGCGGGTATAATGGGCCAAAAAAACGTATTTGCGCAAGAGATTATGTATTAAATTAGCTCAATTACTCTATCCACCCCCCGCCAAGAACCATATCATTCTGGTAACAAACCGCAGCCTGGCCCGGGGCAATGCCGTAACAGGGTTCCTGGAACTGAACCCGGAATCGATTCGTTCCGCTGGCCTCCACGGTGGCCGGAAACGATCTGCTGCGATAGCGGATCTTTACCTGGCACGGCAACGGATGAGCCAAAATCCCCTCTTTCACCAGCCAATTGACCTCCGCGGCGGAAAGTTCGCTCCGTGCCAATTCCTCGTGCGTGCCGATCACGATCCGCCGCGTATCCGTTTCGATCCGTATCACATACCGCGGTTGTCCGAAGGCCACTTGCAGCCCCTTTCGCTGGCCGATAGTAAATTGTTCCAAACCGCCGTGCCTTCCCACTATTTTTCCATCCGTGGCGACAATCTCGCCCGAGGTATCGACGTATTCCATACGCCGGCGGATAAAGCCGGCATGGTCTTGGTCCGGAATAAAACAGATTTCCTGGCTGTCGCGTTTCGCCGCCACCCGCAAACCCAAGCTCGAGGCAATCCGGCGGATCTCCTCTTTTCGATGCTCGCCCAAGGGAAACTTCAACCGTCCCAAAAGCCCGCGCCGAATGCCAAACAGCACGTATGACTGATCTTTCGATTCGTCCCGGCCCCGGCAAAGGGCTATTTCCCCGTCCGCCGACTTTTCCAGCCGGGCATAATGGCCCGTGGCAACGTACTCCGCCCCGACGCTGTCGGCATACTCGAATAGTTTGCCGAACTTCAGCCGGGTATTGCACGCGATGCAAGGATTCGGCGTTCGGCCGGCAGTGTACTGCGCCACAAAATAATCGACGATGCGGGCGAATTCCCGCTGGAAATTCAGCACGTAAAACGGCAAACCCAGCATATCGGCCACCCGCCGGGCGTCGGCCGCGTCGGCCGCGCTGCAACAGCCCTGTTTTCGCCGCGCAGCAGGTTGTGTGGGGCAGGCGATTTCCGCTTCCTGTCCGTGCCGCATGAACACCCCGATCACTTCATGCCCCTGCTGCCTGAGCAGCCACGCGGCCACGCTGCTATCCACCCCGCCGGACATGGCTAAAACTACTCGACTCATCGGCAAGAATAATTCTTATTTCGTGATAAAATCAGGTGAGTTGACATCCTTTTATGGGAAACTGTATTATACTAATATGGTCAAAGTTTATCCATTACGGTAG
>JBEKIK010000125.1:0-6847 GCA_050011795.1 Thermoguttaceae bacterium
ATCGCCGCCGTAAGATATATTGCCCGTTAATTCCAACGTGCCGGTGCCTTCCTTGATAAGTTTTCCGTCCGATGAGCCGGTGATCGATCCGGCGAATGTCGTCGATGTATTGTCACCGACGGAGAGCGAGCCGCTGCCGAGCTGGAGAGTAGTCCCCGATACGCCCGTGAGCGAGGCGATAGTCTGCGAATTTCCGTTTATGTCCAGCGCGGCGCCGCTTGCGGTAAGGCTGACGGCCGTGGTCGTGGGCAGGGTCGCCCCGGAAGCGAGTTTCAAAGTGCCGCCGCTAACGACGGTGGTCCCCAGGTAATTTGACGATACGGAGAGCGTAAGGACGCCGGAGCCGGCCTTGGTCAAGCCGCCGGCGCCGCCGTTGCCTATGGAATTGGCCAAAGTGTTGTCGTTGCCGTTGGTATCGAGCGTGGCGCCGCCGGATTGGAAAGTCATGGTGCGTCCCGATGGATCGTAAACTCCGTTGAACTGCAGCCCGCCGCCGTTGAAGTTTAATTCGCTTCCCGCTCCGAGGTTGTCGAGACTTGCAGCATTGATTAAACCGCCGTTGAAGTTGACCGCGCCGGTGAAAGTGTTTGATCCGGTAAGGGTAAGCGTGCCCGTGCCGGTCTTGGTCAGTGTTCCGGTGCCTGTGCTGGTGATAGCGCCGGCGAAGGTAGTGGAGGTGTCATCTCCGACGGTCAACGCACCGCCGCCGAGCTTCACTTCAGTGCCGGCCACACCCGTAAGCGAGGCGATGGTCTGCGAATTCGCGTTTATGTCCAGGGTGGCGCCGCTTGCGCTGAGGCTGACCGCCGTGGAGCTTGGCAGAGTCGCTCCGGACCCTAGTTGCAAAGTCCCGGCGTTGATTACAGTTGCGCCGTTGTAATCGGGCGAGGTCGACAGGATAAGCGTGCCGGAGCCTTGCTTGGTCAATCCGCCTGCGCCGCCGTTGCCGATCGAATTGGCCATTGTGATGATATTCGCTTGGGTATCTAATATGGCGCCGCCGGATTGGAATGTAATCGTACTTGACGATGGATCGAACACTCCGTCGAACTGCAATCCGCCGCCGTTGAAATTCAATTCATCTCCAGCGCCGAGGTTGCTGGGATTTGCGGCCTTGATCAAACCGCCGTTGAAATTGACCGCGCCGGTAAAGGTATTTGAGCCGGTGAGCGTTAGTGTATTGGAACCCGATTTGGTCAGGCCCATGCTTCCGGTTATAACGCTGCCATAAGCAAAATCGCCGCCGGTGGTGTCGATGCCCAGGAAAGAGCCGCTGTTGAAGGTGGCATTGGTTAGTAGGGTGTCGATATCCGAGGCGGCCCACTGGCCCGAGGATGCCCCGGCCCGAACGGCCAGCGTGGCCCCCTGATCCACCGAGACCATACCCGACGCGTTGTATCCCGGCAGCGAAGCAGCCTTGCCGGCCGTCAGCGTGCCGGCGACTACTATCGTATTTCCGCTGTAGGTGTTGCTGCCTGTGAGCAACAACGCGTTATCGCCCAGTTTGGCAAAGTTCAAACTTCCTCCCAGTGTGCTGCCATAGGTGAAATCGCCGTTGCCTGTGTCAATGGCCAGATAAGCGCCGCTGTTGAACAGGGCATTACTTTGCAGGGCGCTAATTTCCGATTCAGCCCACTCGCCCGTGGGAGCCCCGGCCCGAATGATTAGTGCGGCCCCGGAACTCACCGTGACCATGCCCGAGGTGTTGTATCCAGGCAGCGACGCCGCCTGGCCGGCCGTCAGGCTGCCGCTGGTAATAAGCGTTTTTCCCGTGTAGGAATTCGATCCGGTAAGGGTAAGCTTGCCGGTGTTATTCAGCGCCAAGGAACCTGTGCCGCTTACTGCGCCGCTTATGGCCAACGACCCGTCGATGCTGATGAGGGTGTTATTGTTCAGGATCACCGACGCGCTGATGGTATGGTCGCCGATCACGTTTATCAGCGAGGTTTTACCGTTGTTATCCAGTATAAGGCTGTAACCGTTGGCGCTCTGGATGGTGGTGCCGGTGCCGGAGGTAAAGTAAATATTGCCGACCGTCCGGTTGGCCGAGCCTAGATCTATCACGTTGTTGGCTGAATCCTGACTGCCTATGCTCAGATTGACGCCGGCGCCGTTGGGAACGCTGGTCCCGGAATCCCAATTGGCGAGTGTGCCCCAGTCGGTCGAGGCGGAAGATGCGCCGCCTTTCCATGCCACGGTGGAAACAACGTTCATGCTCACGACAGTCACGAAAACGGAGGCTTTAGTGGAAGTCGCGGTACTGGCAAGAGGGACATCGCTGAATGCCGAGCCGGAGTAAAGATTATTGAGGTTATATGTCGTCAAGGCCGCCACGCCGTCGACCAGCGTCATGCCCTCGCCGGCCACCTGTCCGAAAACCGTGTAACCGCCGGACTCATTCCCGGAGTCCAGGCCGCTATTGTCACCAAGGTTTATATACCATTGACTTGTGGCGCTGTTGAGAGCTGGGGAGCCGTCCGCGTAGCTTGGCAAAGCCATGGCAATTGTGCCGCGGCTGTTGCTGATCCCGGCTTCGTTTTGGATTGCACTGTAGGTCTGGATTGGATTTACCGCCGTGACCACGTTGTTGCTGTTGGTCTGAAGTTTGAAGCCTCCGCCCTGAATTACAAAGTCCGAAATAGATCGGTGAATGATGGTGTTGTCGTACGCGTTGTTATTGACGTACTTGAGGTAGTTGGCGACGGTGATGGGGGTCTCGTTGTCGAATAGTTGAATTTGATAACTATTGACCTGGTCGCCGAAAATCCCGGTCACATAACCGTTCAAGTTGACTTGGACCACGGTTTCGGCCTGAGCCGCACAGACCGTCATGCCAAGAGCCAGGATTCCCGCGGATAAGCGCACAAAGCAAGCCGGCACGTTATTCATGGTTGTTTCCAGTCTTAAAAAGCTGTACGTGGGAACGTTCATGGGTGGCCCAGACACTGAAAACAGCCGCCCAAACTATGTACTTTTGATTATAATTGATAAGGAAACTGAGTCAATCATTTTGGCGTTTATCTCCGCCCAGTCTTAAAAAAAGCGTATTTTCATGCCAAAAGTGGCTAGGAACCCGCATCCGGCCTGTCCCCTATCCCCCGCCCCCTATCCATGATCCCCTGTGCCTTGTAAAAAATTACTCCACGACAATGCCTTCCAGGCCTTTTTCAGGCGGCGGATAGCGGGGGTCCATTTTCTCCAATGTTTTGCACAAGATGCGGCTGATGGAAAGATTGCGAAACCATTTTCGATTCGCGGGCACGATGTACCAAGGCGCCTCAACCGTATTACAGAGCGTCAGCGCGGCCTCGTAGGCTTTTTGATATTCATCCCAATACTGCCGCTCGGCCAGGTCGGCGCGGCTGAATTTCCACAGCTTGGTCGCATCGTCCAGGCGAGACTGCAATCTCTTGCGCTGTTCGTCCTTGCCGATGTGCAGAAAGATTTTAACAATCGTCGTGCCCCCGGCGACAAGCATCTTCTCGAAAAGATTAATCCGATCGTATCGGGTTTGCCATTCGCGCTTGGGCGCCAAATTATGCACCCGCACCACCAGCACGTCTTCATAATGCGAGCGATTGAAGATGCCGATGTTTCCCCTGCTCGGAACGGCCCGGGCGATCCGCCACAGAAAATCGTGGTTCAGTTCCTCGATGCCCGGCTGTTTGAAGGAAGTAACCTGGCAGCTTTGCGGATTGAATCCTTTCATCACGTGGCGGATGGTTCCGTCCTTGCCAGAGGAGTCCATGCCTTGGAGGACCAGCAACAGCGAGCGGCGATTCTCGGCGTACAGCCGATAGCCCAGCTCAGATAGGCGCCGGATGTTTTCCTCCAACTCCTCCCGGGCCTTTTTCTTGTTTTTGATTCCGCCCGTATAATCCGCATCAAAATCCTTCAATCGCACCTTTTCACCCGGCCGAACAGTAAGCGGTTGACGCATGATATGACCCTCCAAAGCATGACGGCGTTTAGCAATAATAGCATTTTTTATTGCATAAATGTTCAACCCGGGCATTTGTATCCTGAGTTTTACGGATAAAATTATAAGGATGAACGATCCTGGATTTCAGATACTTTACGAACAGGGCCCTTGTTTGGCGGTCAACAAACCGTCCGGGCTTTTGACCCAGGCTCCGCCGGGCATCGATAGCCTGGAAACGCGCATAAAAAATTTTCTGAAAGAGCGCGGCCATCCTTACGAGTTCGTTTATCTGGGCGTGCCCCACCGCCTGGACCGCCCGGCCTCCGGCGCCGTGGTGTTTTGCACCAAGCGCCGTGCCGCCCGGCGACTGGCCGAACAGTTCCAAGAGCGCCTGGTCAATAAAATATATTGGGCCTGCGTCGAAGGGCACGTCGCCCCGGAAACATCGACTTGGGAGGATTACATCCGCAAGGTTCCGGGCAATCTGCAGGCCGAGGTGGTTGCCCCCGGTCTTCCCCAAGCCCGCCTGGCCGTGTTACATTATCGAGTTTTAAGCGTTGGCCCCTGGGGATCGTGGCTGGAAATCCGTTTGGAAACCGGGCGCACGCACCAGGTCCGCATCCAGGCCGCCTCCCGGGGCTATCCCCTGCTGGGCGACGCCCAATACGGTTCCAAAATCCCCTTCGGTCCCCAGTACGAGGACAACCGGCTGCGTGCCATCGCCCTGCACGCGCGCGTTTTGGAATTCAAACATCCGATGACAAAGGAAATGGTCTCCATAACCGCCCCAGTCGATGATAATTGGAAGGAAATCAATATTCCATAAAACAGCTTGCGGTTTCGCGAGGAACTTAAAATAAAACCCGAAATAAACCGAGGTCCCCCCATGTTCGATCCCTTTAACGCCCGAGATACCTTCCACACCGGCGCGGGCCCAGCCGGCATATATCGTTTGACACGCTTGGAGGACGCCGGCTTGATGCGCCTCGACGCGCTGCCCTATTCCATCCGCGTGTTGCTCGAGGCGGTGCTCCGCAATTGCGACGGCTACGAAATTAGCGAAACCGACGTAAAAAACCTGGCCTTTTGGAACCTGATGAAACCCGTCAAGGCGGAAGTGCCTTTCAAGCCCGCCCGGGTGCTGCTCCAGGATTTTACCGGGGTGCCGGCAGTGGTCGATCTGGCCGCCATGCGCGAGGCAATGCACCGGCTGGGCGGCGATCCGGGGAAAATTAACCCGCTGATTCCCATCGACCTGGTGATCGACCATTCGGTCCAAGTCGATCGTTTCGGCTCGCCCGACGCGCTGGCGGAGAACGTCAAATTCGAATTCCAGCGCAACCGCCAACGTTATGAGTTTTTGCGTTGGGGTCAAAAGGCCTTCCAAAACTTCCGCGTCGTTCCACCGGCCGTGGGCATCGTGCACCAGGTAAATCTCGAGTATCTGGCAAAGTGCGTGTTCGTTCGGGAAGACGCATCCGGCCGGGTTGCCCTGCCCGACACGCTGGTCGGCACCGACAGCCACACCACGATGATCAACGGCCTGGGAGTAGTGGGCTGGGGCGTGGGCGGAATCGAGGCCGAGGCCGTCATGCTCGGCCAACCCCTTTACATGCTTGCGCCGGAAGTGATCGGTTTTGAACTTTCAGGCGAACTTCCACCCGGCACGACCGCCACCGATCTGGTGCTTACCATTACGCAAATCCTCCGCCACGAGGGCGTGGTGGAAAAGTTCGTCGAATTTTTCGGCCCGGCAACCGAAGCAATGAAAGTGGTCGATCGCGCGCTAATTGCCAACATGTCGCCCGAATACGGCGCAACCATGGGATTCTTCCCCATCGACGAAAAGACGCTTGATTATCTGCGCGAAACCGGGCGAACGGCCGAGGAAGTCGATCTGGTCGAGCGATACACGAAACAACAGCATCTTTTCCGCCCAACGGATGCCCTGCCGCCAGGTTATTCCAAGGTTTTGAAACTCGACTTAAGCACGATCGAGCCTAGTCTTGCCGGTCCCAAGCGTCCGCAGGATCGCGTGGCGCTTAAAAACGCCAAGACTGCCTTTCGCTTCGCGTTGACAGCGCCTTTGAAAGATCGCGGATTCGCCCTTGTGCAGCAACCCCGGCGTGATGTTGGCCGCCGGGCTTTTGGCCAAAAAGGCTGTGGAAAAGGGGCTTAAGGTCAAATCTCACGTAAAAACCAGCCTAGCCCCGGGCAGCCGCGTGGTGACCGATTACCTGGAAAAAACCGCCTTGGACAAGCCGCTTGACCGCTTGGGATTCCAAACCGTGGGCTACGGGTGCACAACTTGCATCGGCAACAGCGGTCCCTTGCCCGAGGCCGTGGCCAAGGCCGTCGCCGAGGCGAATCTCGTGGCCGTCGCGGTTCTAAGCGGCAACCGCAACTTCGAGGGCCGCATCAATCCCTTGGTAAAGGCCAACTACCTGGCCAGCCCGCCCATGGTGGTCGCTTATGCCCTGGCCGGCACCATCGACATCGATCTTACAACCGAACCGCTGGGCACAGGCGCCGACGGTAAGCCGGTTTTTCTTAAAGATATATGGCCTTCGCAGGCCGAAATCGACGCCGTCCTGGCCCACGCCGTCACTGCGGAAATGTTCCGCAACCAATATGCCAATATCTTCCAGGCCAACGAAACCTGGAACAACCTGCCCGTGGCCGAAAGCGAATTGTTCTCCTGGGACGATAAAAACACTTACATCCAAGAGCCGCCGTTTTTGCTCGATCTGGGCATCGAGCCTGAGCCTATCCAGCCCATCCTCCATGCCCGGGCGCTGGCCGTATTGGGCGATTCGGTGACCACAGATCACATTTCGCCGGCTGGTTTCATATCCTCCAAAAGTCCGGCCGGAAAATATTTGATCGAGTGCGGCGTTTCGCCGGTCGCCTTTAACCGTTACGGCG
>JBEKIK010000126.1:0-5968 GCA_050011795.1 Thermoguttaceae bacterium
CTAAGGTGCTCATGTCGACTCTTCAATGAGATATCGCCCTCATAAACGGTGCGCCGCGGCCCCTGAGTAATCATGCCGTGTTCGTCCACCGCTTCAACGTTGGAAAACACGGCGTCCAAGTCCGGCTGGCCGCGAAACGCTTGCAATCCCATTTTAATCCGCTGCGGCAGATAGAAATCGTCGCCAAAGAGAAATGATAAATACTCAGTGTCCGTTCGCAAGGCCTCGAACGCGGCGAATTCCGATCGCTGATTCTTTCCATTTTTGATAAGCGTTACGCGGGGATCCTTGGCATACTCTTGGATCTCATTCCATGTGCGATCCGTTGATCCGTTATCCAGGATCTTTATTTTTAAATCCCGGAAGGATTGAGCAAGCACGCTTTGGATCGCTCGATGTCCGTGAGGCATGTCATTGTAAAGGAGAACAATTACCGTGACCAGTGGATCGGACATGTTTTTGTTCCTGTATTTGAAATATCCATAATCTGTTATCGTAAACCATTATTACCGATGCCCGGCCGTGTCTTCATGCCAGTCACGCGGCCCTGCGGATGTTTTCCCGAGGTTCGGCCTTCTTCGGAATCGCCGTTGCAGCCTCTTTGGCACAATAAATCTCCGCTTTTTTGCGAAGGTCCTCTATACGGATCGGGGAGCGCATCGAGCATTGGGCGCACATCATGCCATGCAACTTTCCCGTAAGGAGCTTTCTTCGCATTTTCCTTGCCGGCGAGCCGTTCAAAATTTTCTCGAGGGGAGTCTTGGTATGATCTCCGATCGACTTGTCATAGGCACAACAAGGACACACATCTCCATGAGCGTATAAGAACACTAATCTCCAAGGATCAAGGCAATCACGCGTGTAACCGGGCTCAAGAGGCGGGGCACCCCATGTGGGGATATTCGACATGGATTCAGTCGTTTTCGATGATCCATTTTCTTTCGCTAGTTCACAGTGAACGCTTTGAATTAACCCCTCGTGGACCTGTAGCTTACATCCTGCTTTTTGGACAAGATCGATGGACCGTTCAAGGCAGTGCAAGGCCTCCTCAAGTTGCGGCCGAGGGAGTGATTTTACCGGGTAGACGTTGATTCCGTTGGTCACGTCCTTGTTTTTAAACAGACCGGCAAAGTAAAAATCCGTCACGCCATGACGCAGTCCCAAGCGGACTGTTTCCACCAGCCCCAGAACGGTCTTGTCGGTGATGACCATGTCAAATCGCAGTTCCGGTCCTGAAATGCCAAGCTTGCGGGAACTCGCTTTAATGTGATCGATGTTCGCCAGAACGGTATCTAACTTGGCGCCCCTTCGGATTTGTGCAAAAAGTACCGGATCGGCTGTATCGACGCTCACTTGGACCGAGGCGAAACGAGCCAGCGTATCGGCCTCTTCTTCGGAAATAGGGCGCGCAAGGTTTGTAATTATGGTATGTTCAATCCCGTTTCCGAGACTCTGGCGGCAAATAAGATGCCAACCCTTTCTGGCCGTCGTTTCACCGATTCCCGACATCTGGATCAATCGCAACTGCCGCTCCCTCAACAAGTTAATTGCCGGGAGCACTTTCTCCTCGGGGAAATCAAAGGCTCTGGCGCTTTCTTTCGGATCGGAACTTTTTCGGCAATATACGCAACGCAAATTGCATCTTGAAGTAAGCTCGAACATAACCCATTCTGTGATTTGCGAATAACTAAGCCGCGCCAGTAATTGGCATTCTTGGAACCATGAATAGATTGCTTTCAAACGTCGCCGTATCGGCCGTGGCAATATCTTCAACAAACGTATTACATTGTTTCGGATCATAAACCTGCCCCTAGGGCGTAGGATCGCCCTGTAAAAACGATTACGCAATTAAATCAAAATCATAAACCTCTCAAAAAAAGTTGTTTTATGTGTTATTTAGATGGCATGCAATTTTTCATTTCGCGCATCATGGCATAAAGGGGCTAAGCCGCCTTGCCGCGACGTTATGCCTGTCACGCGGCCCTGTAGATATGAATGGTTTGCTGAGATTCGACGGGCCTCGATCTGCCTTCGATACCCCGGTTGTAAATCTGTTGCTTGAGTTCCTCGTTGTTTGCGTATGGACTGTCGATCATGTCGATTGTGATCGGCTCGTCCTTCGCGCACGCCTGAAGCATTATTTCCCCGCGCATCAGTTCGCGGCAAGATATTTGTCCTTTCTGTAAGGGAATGGCAAGGTACACGTCGTCCTCAGTAAGGACGTGACCTTCCGGAAGATCGCGCCTTGCATAGACCCCGCGGATATAGCTATCCAGGTACGCCGTTTCGCGTGGCAGCGGCACCTTGCGCTGATTGCCTGAATTGCCGCAGTAGGTTTTGGTGTTCTTGAACGTCTTGAACCAAGTGTCCAGTTGCGCCGGCATCGAGGAGTAGGCCGCCACATCGGCTCCGTCGGAGTCAATGTCGATGTGGCGTTCGAAAGTCCGCGCGCCCTTGGCGAAGGCAATGGCAATTGAAGTGGTCCAGTCCCAATGCTCGTGGCTCGAATAGCCGATGATGTGGCCGGGGTATCGATTGCGCAGATAGTCGATCTGATTGAGCTCGCATTCGGCGTCATCGTGCGGATACGCGGCGATGCAGTGATTGATCGCCAGGGGAATGTTGCGGTTCTCGAAGAACGTGACCATGTCGTCTAGATCCTTCTGCGAGGTGCCCCCGACCGATACGATGACCGGCTTCTTGGTCTTGGCGATCTTTTCCAGGAGCAACCAATCGGTGGAATCGGCGCTGGCGATCTTGATGATCGGCAGGCCAAACTCGACGCACCATTCCACGGACTCCTCGTCGAACGGAGTGGCCATGGGAATGCAACCGCTCTTGCGGATTGCGTCGATCAGGACCGCGTATTCCTCCTTGGACAATTTTGTTTCCGTCACGCGGCGGATGTAGCGAATGTCGGTTCGGGAGCGAAAATCCCGATGGATGAAGCTGCCCAGATCGCGGAATTGCAGCTTGATGGCGGCGCGGATGTTGTTGAACCTGACAATCCGCGAGTGCTGCCGGATAATCTCCAGGCCGCGCTGTAGCTGGCCCAGGTGATTGTTTGTCATCTCCAATACAAACAAGTCTTCGAACACTTCCCTTTCGATCATAGGATCCTCCTGTGATCCAATTCAAACATGGGTTACTGAATTTCCAATACTTTATGATTGTCTTCGGCGGAGACGCCAAGCACATCCGCCACTTCAGTCAATCGAGATACTATCGCATAACAGTCCCTCCCGTCCGATTCCGAAAGGGGGTCGCCGTACCCGTAAGTCACGGCTCCAAATGGGACGCCGTTGGCGTCCGCCGCGGATCGGTCCTCCCGCGAATCGCCCACGAAAATCATTTCATCCGCTTTCAGGCGATACCTCCGCATGATGTGTGAAACCATGTCCTCCTTCGATGAGAAGGGATGATTCCACGAGTCGGGAGTGACGACTTCACGAAAGAATCCATGCAGGTTCAAATGTTCAAGGATGCATCGAGTGGCATATCGCGGCTTGTTGGTGGCCACGAAACAACCTATCCCGCTCCGCGTCAGACAAGACAGCATTTTCGCGGCCCCGCGGTAAGCCCACGACTGTTTCCATCCGATCGAGTCATAGCTGGCGCGAAATTGCCGCACGAGTTGATCGAGCAGAAGCGAGGTCGGATCGTCGAGAATCTCGGAGAAAAACCGCCGGATCGGAATCCCGATGTGAACGCGCAGACCAGGGTACGATCGGCCCGGGAAGACTGCGCCCAGCGCAGCTCGGACCGAGTACTCTATTCCCGAACGGGAATCGACCAGCGTTCCGTCCAAGTCGAAGATCACGTTGCGGATCGGATTCATGATTCAATATCCCATGGCCGGTATGAAAAGATTGTTCAATAGTTCCTCTCGCTCCAGGAACGGCCACATGTCCTCCAAGGGGGCGGAAACAATGCGGCCGTCGGGCAGCCTCTTGGAACTGGTTTTTGGCTCAAACGCCTGTTCGGGGTCCAGGACCGCTTCGCACAGGGCCGGCCCCGGCGAGTTTATCGCCTGATCGACTTCATCCAGAAAATCGTGCGATTCGATCCGCCGCGCCGGTATGCCATAAGCCTGAGCGACTCGAACGAAGTCCGGAAACGAGACGCCCGACTCGGGGCTCTCGCCGATCAAGCGTCCGAAAAAGCTCATCTGCGTCTGCCGCATGGAAAGATAGCCGCCGTTATTCAGCACGATAATTTTTATCGGCCAGCGGTGCAGGGCGACGGTCTGCATTTCCTGGATGTTCATTTGCAGGCTTCCGTCTCCGGCGAAACAGATCACCCGCCTCCCTTTGCTCGCCACCGCCGCCCCGATGGCCGCCGGCAGTTCATAGCCCATTGAAGCGCACCCGGAATTGTAGATAAGCCTTTGCCCTTTCCGGATCCGCGCCACTTGGCAGCAAACCACGCAGGCCGCGCCATTGCCGCAAACCACCACGTCATCCGGGGCCAAACGGCGGAAAACTTGATCGACGAAATAATAAGGATTAAGCGGCCCATCGGCCGATCGGTGGCGCGGCAGTACGCAGGGGTAGCGCAAGACGCGATCCCGGCACCAAGAGACCCATTCCCGGTGGCGCTGGGGATCATAAGCGCACTCGTCCAACACGCAACTTAATTCTTTCAAAAACAATTTCGCGTCACTGTGCACCGGCATGTCCGGTTTCACGGTTGGTTTCTGCAATTCCGCCTCGTCGACGTCAACCTGGACCTTGAAGGCATGTCGGGCAAAACTGGACCAGTTGTAGCTCACCTGTCGGATGTTCAGCCGCGAGCCGATCACAATAAGGAGATCGGCGTTCTGCACGGCGAAATTCCCGCCGCGGTCACCAATGGTCCCCGGCCGGCCGCAGTAAAGCGGATCGTCGCCGGGCATGAGGTCCACGGCAGTCCAACCAGTGGCAACCGGAATCCCGAGCTTGCGGATCGCTCGATCGAATTCTTCCACGGCATCGGCCAGGCGGATCCCGGAGCCTACCAGCATGACCGGACGGACTGATTGTTGCAGGCGGGCTACGATCTCCCTGCATTGGCGAGCCAATAGATCTTCGTGCCGGTAAACGCGGTCTTCCTCCGGATCATAGCCGGGGAGTGTTTCCGGATCGATCATTGCGCCCTGTACGTCCACGGGAACGTCGATCCAGCATGGGCCGGGACGGCCGGAAACGGCAAGATGTAGTGCCCGCTCCAGATGGTAGCGTATGGACTGCGGATCATCGACGGTCACCGAGTATTTTGTGATGCCCCGGATCATTCCCAGGATGTCGGCCTCCTGGTCGCCAAGCTGACGCAGTTTGCCGATCAGGCCGCAATGATAAAGCGCGGTATCGCGGCGGACCTGCCCCGAGACGACCAGCATCGGGATCGAGTCGGTCCATGCGCCGAAAACGCCGTTGATCGCGTTGATGCCGCCCGGGCCGGTCGTGACATTGACCAGTGCCGGCCGTCCGCTAAGCCTGGCGTAGGACTCCGCCGCCATCGCGCACGCTTGTTCATGGTGGCAGCAGATGTAACGCAGGCGCGGGCAGCGCCCAAAGGCGTCGTTCAGATGCATGGCTCCGCCGCCCGTCACAAGAAATACGTCGCGGATGCCCAGTTGTGCCGCGGTTTCAGCGATGTAATCAGCAACTCGCAACATTTCGATGTCCCATTTTTTCAGAGTTAACCAGACTGCTTTCCATAAGTTGATACCAAGAGAAGGTGCGCCGCAGCGCGGCCGGGAATGGAATGGTCCAATCCAGGCCGAGCTCCTGTTTGGCGCGATCGATACAAGGCACGTAGCGCTCTGCCGGAGCGTTGAGATCGGGCAGCCTTGCCACCCGCACCTCGGATAAGTTCGTCGACAATTGTGCTGCCGCTCGCGCCGCCTCCAGAATCGACAGCGCCTGATCGCTTCCCACGTTATACGGCCGGCAGGACCGGCCGCGCAGTAGTATTGTCCACAGCCAGA
>JBEKIK010000127.1:0-5951 GCA_050011795.1 Thermoguttaceae bacterium
AATGGGCACCAATAGCGTGCCCAACCATATCAGGAAGAACTGCAGCACCTCGTTAAACACCGCGGAAATCAATCCTCCCAGCGTCACGTATATAGCTACCGTCAGCGAGGCTACCCAGATGCTCATGTACATGGGCCAGCCCAAAAGCAAGTGCAGGATCTTCGCCATGGCGAACATGCTCGCCCCGCTGACTAGCACGGTCATAAAGGCAAAGGAAATGCCTGCCAGAGAACGGCTCGCCTCGCCGTAACGCAGCTTCAGATACCCGGGCACGGAGTGCGTCCTGCAAATGTAATAAAACGGCATCATCACCACGGCGAGGAATAATATCGCCGGAATTGCGCCGATCAAGTATGCGTGCGCCCCCAACATGCCGTATTGATAGGCCATGGCCGACCAGCCCATCGTCTCCAGCGAACTTAGATTGGCCGATATGAAACTTAAGCCCGCTATCCAGGCAGTCATCTTGCGACCGGCCATGAAAAAATCCTCGCCCGTGCCGGCAAACTTCTTCAAGTAGAAACCGATGGCCAGCACCACCACGAAATAGATGACGATGATTAAGTAATCCACTTTCGCCAACTGAAGCAGCTTGTCGGAGGCCGCAAAAAGAAACAGACTAGACATGATGTCCCTCGTCTCTTGATTATCCGGCAAATAGAAGAAACAGCACATTCTAAATAATGTATTCAATGCTTGTCAACATGCCGGAGATCGGCCGGGAATGAATCTTTAACGCTCGACCGCCCCCCCTTGTCGAGCAGGACTAAATATGGCATGTTGGAGACTAATTAATCCAGCCGGGAGGAAGATCATGATCAATCAAAAACTGTTGGAAATCATCGTCTGTCCGGTAAGCCATCAACCTCTGCGGATCGCCGAGGAGCATCTTATCGACCGGCTCAACCAAGCCATTAGCGCCGGTCGGGTGAAGGACCAGGCAGGACGCCCCGTGACCGCCCCGATCCAAGAGGGATTGTTGCGGCAAGACGGCCAGGTCTTGTACCCGATTCGCGATAATATTCCGGTTTTGCTGGCCGATGAAGGCATCCCCATCGATGCGGTTGAATAATCAAAAACACCCCTGGTTCCCACGCTCTGCGTGGGAACCGGAGAAATTTGTTTTGGTCATCGTTTAGCCCCGGGGCTTGCTCCGGGAGTATTTTGTTTTTAACCGAGCTCCCACATGTCAAGCAAAAGCATATTCAAGAAAATAATCGATCGCGAAATTCCCGCCCGCATCGTGTACGAGGACGACCTGTGCCTGGCCTTTGAAGACATTCATCCCCATGCGCCCACGCACTTGATTGTCATTCCCAAAAAGGAAATTCCCACGCTCAACGACGTCTCGGCCGAGGACGAAGCGATCGTTGGGCACTTATTTAGCGTCATGGGTTCCATAGCGGCAAAAAACGGGCTTTCCGGCGGATATCGGGTTGTGACCAACTGCGGACCCGACGCCGGCCAGGAGGTCATGCACTTACATTTCCACATGTTGGCCGGCCGAAAATTTACTTGGCCCCCGGGATAATAAAATTAAAAGGATGAAGGATGAAGGATGAATTAATAAAAAATCCGTTTGCGGTTTAGCACCACCCACCACCCACTGTCCTCTGCCCACCGTCCACTGCCCACTCTTTACCCCCCATCCTTTGACACTGTCCCGCCACCCGCCACCCTATTTTTTCCGCCAGCCTCTTTTCATAAATTTATATAGCCGCTATAATGCCGCTTTAAGCAAAGATCAGGCGGATTGGTGTAAGGAGTGTCGCAATGGCCACGCCAAAAGTGGCGAATCGATATCCCCGGCCGGGCGCGCCAATCGCCCCATTCGCGCTGCGTGATATCCTGCTGGAACCGATACACAAACGGTTGCACGATCAGCTCGACGGCGCGGAGTTAAGACTTTGCGATTTGGACGAAACCATCTGGCGGCGATTTCCGGCCGAGGCGATCGGTCGGTTGGCCCAAGCCGTGCTGAAGTGCGTTTCATCCCGTCAGACGCTTAAAACCTTGCGAGACCGCCGCTTCCCGCGCCCTTTGCCGAACCTGAGATTGGACGACCTGCGTTTGGAGAATCGCACGCGCCGTTGTCTCATACGCGAAGGATTGGACGACCGGCTGGAACGGCTTGGAAACTATACTTTGGGAGAGATTCTTTCCATCCGGGCGTTTGGGCCGAGATGTCTTTTGGATTTGCTTACCGCCTTGGAATCAGCACAAAAAACGGCAGGCGGCGGGAAAGCCCGGGAAATGATATCTTCAAAACTATCCGCCGAATTGACGGCCGAAGCGGAAAAGTTGGCCGCTTCCCAGCAGACCCGGTCCATTGGCCGCGACGATCCCCGCTTCGGCCGCTGGATACGCGCCGTCGATGACAAAGCCCAATCGGCCTTCGAACTGGCCGAGCAGCTCCGCTCCCGCACGAGCGATCCGTCCGATGTCGTTTACGTTTTGGAACAAGTTCGTGCCTTACGGGCGGCAATCGAAGTTATGCCGAAATTGACCTTGGAAGATGAATTAATCCGGATTTTCGCCTCATCACCCTCCACGCGAAACCGGGAAATCCTCATGGGCTATTACGGATGGGAGGACGGGCAAACGCATACTCTTACCGAAATCGGCGATCGATTCGGCATCACCCGCGAACGCGTCCGCCAAATCTGCGCTAAATTGATTAAAAAACGACCCGGTGCGGAAACCATCTCGGCCCCGGTGATGGACCGCGCCTTGGCCTTGATCGACCAACACGTTCCGGTCCCGGCGGAGAAATTAGAGGCGGAACTGGTCGAAAAAGGACTCACCGCCTTGGGCATTTCGTTAGAGGTTGTGGCCGCCGGGGCGAAATTGTTAAACCGCCCGCTTTGCTTCAAAATCGTCAAGGTCGACCAAGGCAAATCGCCGGTCGGCCGCCGGCTTAAAATAAAAGCAAATCTTGCACCGGGAAAATACGGCAAGAAGCACGAGGTAAAAGGTTATATGGCGGTTCGGCCCGAACAGGTCGACGCCGTGCCGGCAATCGCCGAACTGGCCAAGAAAGAGGTCTATTTTCACGGGCTGAGCACAATTGCACGCCTAGAGCGGATAATCGCCCGGCGTTATCCGGCCGACGGGCGTCTGGTCCGGCAAGTGCTTATGCAAATCAATGCTTTACGCTGGCTCGATGAATCGGCCGGTTGGTTCACTATTCAGGGCATTGCCAAGCACGGTTTGCCCAAAGCCATCGACAAAGTGCTGGCCGTAGCCGGCGACGTGACGGCAACCAAGATGCGCGAGGCCTTGAGCCGGAATCGGCGCTTGTGGAAAGAACCTCTGCCGGAAAAGGTGCTCTTGGAATACTGCCGGTTGATGCCCAATGTGCGAATCGAGGGTAATCGCATCCGTTGCGATCCGCCCCGCAATTGGAAAAAAGTCCTTACCGGCGTGGAGGCGAAGTTGATCGGCGTGCTTAAAAAACACGGCCCGCTGATGGATCGCGGCGCCATGGAGGACTTGTGCGTCGCGGCCGGCATGAACCGCTTCAGTTTTCACGCCTTTGTATCCTGGTCGCCCGTAATCGAGCAGTTCGGCCACAGCCTTTACGGACCGCTTGGCGCTCAAGTTACCCAAGAGCAAGTAGATAATATGCTGGCCCGGCACCGGGCCAACCGAGGATCCCAGCGAGTTTTGCACGACCACGGCGTCGCCGAGGACGGCAAGGTTTGGCTTAGATATAGGCTTTCCAAGGCAGCCAGCACTTATGCGGTGATCACCATCCCCGCCGCACTGAAGAAAATCGTGCGCGGCCGGTTCCAACTCCTTGCCCCGGACGGCCGCAACATCGGCACATTGGCCGCCAAAGACGGCCGGGCTTGGGGACTCGGCGCATATCTGCGCCGCTGCGGCGCGAAATTCGGCGACCAGGTCGCCCTGACCATCGATCTGCCCAACCGCATCGCCACCGTATCGTGGAAAAAAACACCCGGCCGCAAGCCAGGGAAAAATAGTTGATGGTAGATGGTTATCATTTTTTGGTTCACAGTTCACCGTTTACAGTTAACCGAAGACAGAGAATTAATGCATTCTGGGGTCAGAAAAACGCCATTATCAGCATGCATGATCTTATCAAATTATTTAAGGAGAAGATAGATTGTCTACCACTCATTTACCCGACTCGACATCCTCTTTGCGTGACCAAAGCACAAGGCTGAAAATTTTCGGCGTCTTCCAGATTTTTCTAGGTTGTGCATGTTTATTTATTGCATTTATATCCGTGATTATGATGATGTTGCCGGCGAATGTGCCCACCGGCCAGAATATGGGCGTTAAGTTTATGATTCCCGGTATATTCATTTATATCGGATTTGCCGTATGTTTTATTTGGTTGGGGATCGGTTCCATTATCGCCCGGCGCTGGGCCTGGGCCTTGACCGTGATATTGTCGTGGTTGTGGTTTATAGTTGGCATAGCGATGATTATCCCCATTGGATTTGTGATGTCAAAATCGATGGAAAATTCACAACATGTGAAGATGTCATCCTCGTCGATTTTAGTAATGCAGATTTTTACCGGCGCTATACTGTTTGTCATATACATTCTGCTGCCCGGACTGTTTTTACTTTTCTACAATCGTGCGTCTGTGCGCGCTACTTGCCAACAACGCGACCAGAAGTTTCGATGGACCGATCGCTGCCCTCTGCCGGTGCTTGCATTAAGCGTTATTATGGCTTACTCCGCGTTCTCGATGCTCATGATGGGGTTCAACAACTTTGTTATTTGTTTATTTGGGGTCTTTATCTCCGGGCTATGGGGGGCCGTGTTCTCACTGCTTATGATGGAGTTATTGATATGCCTTGCTTTCGGTACATATAAATTAAAAATGGCTGCATGGTGGGGCACCCTGTTGCTTTGGCTGGCAGGAAGTATAAATATGTTTGTAATATCCTCACGTGGGAATATGATGGAAATGTATGAGAAGATGGGATACTCCGAACAACAGATGGAAATGATCCGCAAGTTATGGGATAATGGAGGATTTTCCATTATGATGATTTGGATGGCTGCTATTTTCGGCGTTGCGGCACTTGGGTACTTATTATATGTGCGCCGCTACTTCGTCCATAATAAACAGAATGTTTGCAGCCAGTGAGTATTTATTTATGAAGGGGAAAAATAATCAGCGGATTTTTCTTTCAAAATCAATACCGATGAAGCCCTAATCATCCGATCACAGATTGTGACCGCATCAGGCCCGACTCTTTTTATGCGGTCGTAAACTGCAACCGCATCCAAACGCAACGTGCGCTATGTGCCATAACATTCATCGTGCAAGTTTTATTAACTCCGCTGCACCCTGGTGCAGAAGTTTTTCTGCCACGCGGCGGCCGAGATCAATATAATCCTGGAAATCGGCAGTTTCGGTATCCTCGATTTTTTGCCGGCCGTCAGGGCTTAGCACCCGGCCGGTGAGCGTAAGACGCCCGGTTTCCATGCGGCCCCAAGCGGCAACCGGGGCCAGGCATCCGCCGTGCAAAGCGGCGAGCATCGCACGTTCAGCCAATACGGCATAGTGCGTGGGCGGATGGTCAAGCGGGGCCAAGGCCGCGCGAGTCGCCTCGTCTTCGCGCCGCGTTTCCAAAGCCAACGCCCCTTGACCCACGGCCGGCAGGACGACCGACATCGGCATGGATTGAGTAATTTCCCCAGCGAGTCCCAGGCGTGTGAGGCCCGCTTCGGCCAGCACCAAGGCTTGGTATTCTCCTTGATGCAGTTTCCTTAGCCGGGTATCGATGTTGCCGCGGATGTCTTTCATCCGCAAGTCGGGCCGGACCGAGAGCAGTTGCGCCCGGCGCCTTATGCTGCTTGTGCCCACCGCTGCGCCGGCGGGCAATTGCTCCAGGGTTTTCCACGCCGGCGAAACCAGCACGTCGCCGCAAGGGGCGCGCTTAGGCACGGCGGCAATAATCAGCTCC
>JBEKIK010000128.1:0-5951 GCA_050011795.1 Thermoguttaceae bacterium
TCTACACCTTCAACTATGTTCATCCCGACCAACGGCCGGCCTTTCTCGAGCATCTTGGGCGGAATGTAGTGGAAGGCGCGCCGGTTGTCTTGCACTTGTTCTATCCGGCCGCGTTGGCTCATCCTGAATTGGATGGCAAGTGGCAAGCAAAAGCATGCTATCGGATAGAGGGCCAGGAAGTCAAGTTATATGATTGTCGTCGCATGTAGAACGGGCATACGGAAGAGCGATGCCAAAGATATGAGACGGGTACAGGCGCGAGTGAAAAAATCCAAACGGTGCGATACTATATTTCGCCGCTCGAAATGGCTGAGTTACTGAGTGCGTCAGGCTTTGCACAAGTGCGGGTGGGATGGGATTTGCA
This sequence comes from Thermoguttaceae bacterium, assembly GCA_050011795.1. GTDB lineage: Bacteria > Planctomycetota > Planctomycetia > Pirellulales > Thermoguttaceae > JBEKIK01. Next base: position 365 of record JBEKIK010000128.1, read on the forward strand.
GTATGAACACCTTGAACCGCTGGCCGGACGGGATGGTCCGAGTGGGGAATATATGGTGATGGCAGAGAGAATGGCCAGTCGGGAGTAAGGTCGGCGTTAAAGTTGACAAAGCCATGCTCGGCTGCGAGAATGCAGTAAAGTTTTATCGCACTTTGGTGGTAGAATACCTGTTAGAAAGGAAAGGAAGATGCGTCCTGTATCGACTGCTGTCGTGACGCGGTTCGCGAATGCCTTCTGCTACGGCCGGAATGGATACAGTCTGCGAGAGTTGTACAACTTATTTGTCCAGTATCAGGTGGATGTCCCCTCAGTTGAACCAGGCATGACACCGACTAAGGGAGATTACTTCCTGAACTGTGTTGGGACAATGACACCGGAAAATCAGCGTCAGTTTCTCTACGATCTATGCGATGATCCGGCTCCAGCGACTGGTCCTCTCCCAGATGAAGCCACACGACGAGGTCTTCTATCCATTCTGGCGGCGGCCGATGGAGTCTCGCCACTCGCAGGTGACCTATCCAATATTAGTATTCGCGCTGTTCGAAACCAGTGGTTTACAGCCGCTTCACGAGTAACGCACTCAGCCTCGTCAGCCATCACTGCTGCCCGTGCACTACTTGAATCTACGTGTCAGACGATACTCATGGAGCGAGGTGAAACGCCTAACACATCAGGAGATCTGGGACGGCTCTATAACCAGACGCGGAGAGCACTTCAGATCGAGGCCTCGGCGGGTGTTCCTCAAGCCCTTCACCAGTTGCTCGGCGGCCTCGTGCAGGTTGTCAATGGAATTGCCGGCCTGAGTAATCAAGCTGGCGATCGGCACGGGCTGCCCGAGGGGGCCCGGATCAGCGACCATTCGATGGCCGGTCTTGCAGTACACGCAGCCGGAACCGTATCTCTGTTTCTCGTTCGTATACACAGTAGCACCTCGCGCGCAACTATTTCTGACTAATAATAGCATTCAGTTGACGGCGCATTGCACCTCAGTTGATACCGATTGTTGGCTGTTCTTCTCTCAGCCGAAAACGGTATTAATGCTAGAATTGGATTGGGTAAATGCCTGATGTTATTTCCGATCCCGGGCTAAATGTCTGAAAAGGAAATTGAGAATGTCCAAGAAGAAATGGTTGATTCTTTTTGCCTTGGCAGCGGCACTCTGTACAATGGCTCTTGTGTTTATCGGCTTTATCGGCGGTTTCGTGAGCCAACGCTATAACCCCACATATTTTGGTCCTGTTTATACCTTAAAGCAATCTCCCTCGACACATAGTGGTTATCGGCATACCACATTGTCATCAGAGAGCACGGTTTACGTGAATGACGATGATGAATATGCTCTGTTAGATGCCGGCCCGGGGCGATTAAATGTATTGGTTATGATTTGCGCGAGCGGACTTGCTCTTTGATCCGCTGGATATGGCCGCGGCCGAGTGCCTTTACTTCGCAGCCGAGTTCAAAGTAGCGATGGATATCGTCATCCGAAAGGATTCCAAAGCAGTCGATCACGGCCAGCGGCCCGCCCGCCCACTGCACGACTTGGGCCGGATCGAGTTGCAGATACTCCTTGTGCGGAACGGCCAGGATCAGGGCCTTGGCGTCTTTCAAGGCTTCGTGCAAATGGGATTGTACGCGGATGCCGTGATGGCAAAAAGAGAATAGAATTCCGCGATGATTCTTATTTCATGCTCAATGATAGCCTAAATTTGGGTGATAATCGAGATGGTATACAAACACAACCTCCCATATCAGGGGGGGGTGGATTGAGATTTTGTGTTATAAGAGCAAATTATCCACATTCAGGGCGGAAAAAATCCTGTAAATGTTTTATTTTAAAAATGGCCTAATTACTTAATAATTTCTCCAATCGACCTCGCCGGAGTATTGAGCGTCGATTACAATGTAAGGTTTTAATAACCAGAACAATAACCACGGTAATCACTACGATTGAGATATCTTCCCTTGTTTTTACTTTCTTTCGGCCGCGGCCGTTTTCCCTTGCCGAGCTAGTCCGGATATGCGAAAAATCCTGGTCACCAGCGCACTGCCTTATGCCAACGGCCATATCCACATCGGACATCTGGTAGAGTACCTGCAAACCGACATTTGGGTCCGTTTTCAAAAGCTCCGCGGTCATCGTTGCATATATATCTGCGCCGACGACACGCACGGCACGGCGATAATGATCCGGGCCAAGCAGGAGGGCATACGCGAGGAAGAACTGATCGCCAGCATGCGCGAGGCCCATATCCGCGATTTTGCCGGATTCGACATCGAATTCGACAACTACGGCAGCACCCATAGCCCCGAAAATCGGGCGGTGTGCGAAGAAATCTGGTCCGCCATCCGCAAGGCCGGACTGGTCAGCGAGCGGAAGGTATCGCAGCTTTACGACCTGATGGCGGGCACTTTTCTGGCCGATCGCTTTGTCAGGGGAACTTGTCCCAAGTGCAAATCGCCCAACCAGTACGGCGACAGTTGCGACAAGTGCGGCGCGCATTACAATCCCACCGATATGATTGATCCCATAAGTACGCTTTCCGGGGCCACGCCCGAGCCGCGCACGGCCAAGCATCTGTTCATAAACATAGAAAAACTCCACGCCTTCCTGGAAGAATGGACGCAAAAAAGCGGCTGCCTGCAAGCCGAGATTTCAAATTATCTCGCCGGTCACTTCTTAAACGAGCCTTTGCACGATTGGGACATCTCCCGGCCGGCCCCGTATTTCGGCTTCGAGATTCCGGACAGTCCGGGCAATTACTGGTACGTGTGGTTCGACGCGCCCATAGGCTACATCGGCTCGAGTCACGAGTGGTGCAAAAAGCACGGCGAAAAACTTGACGATTGGTGGCGCGGCCCGGAAACCGAAGTGCATCACTTCATCGGCAAGGACATCACCTATTTCCACACGCTCTTTTGGCCGGCGATGCTGAAGACCGCGGAATTTAATTTGCCCAAGAAAGTCCACATTCACGGCTTCTTGACCGTCGACGGCGAGAAGATGTCGAAAAGCAAGGGGACGTTCATCCGCGCGTCGACTTACCTGGAATACCTCGATCCGGCGTATCTGCGTTATTATTACGCTTCGAAATTGACTTCCAGGGTGGACGATCTGGACTTGAATTTTGACGAGTTTGCCGCCAAGGTCAATTCCGACATGGTGGGCAACGTAGTCAATCTCGGCAGCCGCACCGCGCGGTTCGCCGAACAGACCGGACTTTCGGCGATCTATCCCGACGACGGCGGATTGTTCGCCCAGGCCGCCGCCGAGGGAGAGTCCGTGGCCGAGGCTTACGAGTCCGGCGACTTTGCCAAGGCAATGCGCATGGTTCTGGCCATGGGCGATCGGGCAAACCAATTTATCGAACAGCGTGCGCCCTGGAATCTGCGCAAGGAACCGGACAAGAGCGATGAACTTCGCGACGTGTGCACTATCGGACTGAACCTTTTCCGCCAATTAGCCGTGTACATGGCGCCGGTGCTTCCCAGGCTCGCCCGGCAAACCGGCAACTTGCTGGGCGATCCGATTCTCAATTGGGAGCAATCGCAAAAGCCGCTGTTGGGCAAGCGCATCGGCCGGTTCGAACATTTGATGCAACGGGTTGATCGCAAACTAGTCGAGGCCATGCTGGCCGCCAGCACCGAAACCACCGAGGAAAGCCCCTTCGCGCAAACTTCCCCTGCCGCCAAGGCAGCGGCACAAACTGACGGCGATGCGCCTTTGCGGGCCGAGCCGCTGGCCGAAGAGATCGGTTTCAATGATTTCGCCAAAGTGGATCTTCGCGTCGCCCGGGTAATAGAAGCCGAAGACGTCGAGGGCGCACAAAAGCTCCTGAAACTGACGCTCAACCTCGGCGGCGATCGTAGGCAAACGGTGTTTGCCGGAATTAAGGGCGCCTACAAACCGGAAGATCTTTTGGGCCGGCTGGTAATATGCGTGGCCAATCTCGCTCCCCGGAAAATGAAGTTCGGCATAAGCGAAGGCATGATCGTCGCCGCCGGCGGCGGAGAAGGAGAAATTTATCTTATTTCGCCCGACAAAGGCGCAAAACCCGGGCAACGGGTGCACTGATCGGTCTCACGATACTTGCTATCGGACGCATCGCTCATGTCCAAGCAAAAAACATTTTCCAGTAAGCATGTTTCCCGGGCTCGACAGGGCTTTTTTTTCCCATCCTTGCCGCCGCTTCGTGTTTTGGCGGGTGTAACTCTCATCGCCGTCGCCGTATTCTCGGCTTATATCCCTTGCATTAACGGCGGATTCATCATGGACGATGATCTGCTTCTGACGGACAATCGCCTTATCAAGGCATCCGACGGACTGCAACAATTTTGGTACAGCACCGAATCTCCGGAATTCTATCCGGTAACCTACAATACATTCTGGATCGAGTGGCGGCTGTGGGAGATGAATCCGGCCGGTTACCACGTCACTAATTTGATATTGCACATCGTCGAATCATTGCTGATTTGGATTATCTTGCGGAAGTTGTACATCCCTGGGGCGTTCTTGGCGGCCTTGATTTTCGCCGTGCATCCGGTGAACGTGGAGTCGGTGGCGTGGATTGCCCAGCGAAGAAACATGTTGGCAATGTTGTTCTTCCTGTTGGCGATACTGTGGTATTTGAAGGCCGACACGCACAGAATCAATTCAGGCACTTCCCCCTCACGTTCCCACGGAGGACCGTGGGAACCAGATAAAATCCACTCTCCACTCTCCACTCTCCACTCTCCACTCTCCACTCTCCACTCTCCACTTTGGTACTGTCTAAGTCTGGCGGCCTTCGTATTGGCGATGCTCAGCAAGGGATCGGCGGTGGTCTTGCCGGTATTGCTGCTGGGAATCATCTGGTGGATGCGCCCTTTGAAGTTGCGGGATCTAACGCGGACATCGCCGTTTTTCGTGATAGCCGCGATTTTAATCGCGATACATATGTGGTTCCAAACACACGGTTCAGAAGTGGTAATCCGAGCCGCCGGTTTTATGGATCGCATTCTGGGCGCAGGAGCGGTGGTCTGGTTCTACCTTTACAAGGCGATATTGCCCGTCAATTTGGCTTTTGTTTATCCGCAGTGGAACATTCATGCCGCTAATCTTTTGTGGTGGCTGCCGCTTGCGGCGGCATTGGCCGTTACGGCGGCGCTGTGGTGGTATGGAAAGAAATGGGGTCGGCCGGTTTTGTTTTCCTGGGGGTTTTTCTGCGTGGCGCTAGTGCCGGTCATGGGCTTTACGGACGTGGGCTTCATGCAGTTCTCGCTGGTGGCGGATCATTATCAGCACATCGCGATCGTCGGTGTGATTGCACCGGCGGCGGCTTTCTGGAGCTTATGGCATCGGCGGGCGCGGAGAGCGGCGAGATGGTTGGCGATTGCCGTCCCTATCATGGCGGCAGGCACGCTCGCGTTTCTGACCTGGCGGCAAAGCGGGCTTTACCTCGACACCATTAATCTCTACCAGACCACGCTGCAAATAAATCCGCAGTGCTGGCTTGCGGAAAATAACTTGGGCACCATTCTGTTTCAAAAAGGCCGACTGCAAGAGGCAATCGATCATTACCATCAAGCCATACGGCTTAATCCCGATTAC
>JBEKIK010000129.1:0-5948 GCA_050011795.1 Thermoguttaceae bacterium
TTCGCCGGCTGCGGAAATCAGAAGATGATCGTGCTGGATTCGGAAAGCGGGAAAGTGCTTGCCTCGGTTGACATCGGCCGGGGCGTGGATGGCGTGGCCTATGAGCCGGCACTGGGCGTGGCCATGAGCGCCAACGGCAGGGATGGAACGATAAGCGTCGTGAAAGAAACAGCCCCCGGAAAGTTCGAGGTCATCGATACTCCCAAGACTCTCAATGGCGCCAGAACGATTGCCGTGGATACTAATAAGCACCAGGCACTGTTGCCCTGCAATGTGCCGGACGGCAATGGCGGCCAAACCTTCGGGATTGCCGTCGTTGGCCTGAAAGAATCAAAGTAATCATATATTTTTTGTTCTGCTTACCCACCGCTTCGGCGGGTGGTTTGCGGCGAACATGGCGCCTATAATTCCTTGTGAAGTTAAGGAGGCGTATCATGTTCATTACCTATAACTTATCCGAGTCCGAAAGGGCGTTGTTGCTGGAATTGCTCTAGAACGAGCATAGCGAATTGCCCGTCGAGATCCGTCACACGCGGAACTCGCTTATGCGCGAGGAACTGCATGATCGGGCGAAATTAGTGCAGGGACTGATCGACCGCATGCAAATGCCGGCCGGGGTGTGAGTATATCAACCGAGTTGCCGGCAATCGGCGAAGTAAACCGCGTAATCCGGCGATTATTCTACCCCGTGCCGCGTACTGGGCGGCTATAACGCGCGAAATAGTCCGTACGCCCGTTCAATCAAAAATGCCTGCCCCGAAATCCCCGTTAACGTGCCCCTTGGCATGGGTTTCCTGCGACGGCGCCTTGTGCGGCCCGTGGGGTTTTTCGGCCCCTTGAATCTGTGCCTGCGAAACGTGCGTCGAGCGATGCGGGATCTCCACGTCTCCGGTATCCAGATCATTGTAACTGGGGACGTAGCCGGGCAAGGATGCGCGGGCTTTTTCCTCCCTGAAAGCCGCGATGACTCGTTCTTGAATCATCTCCCTGCACTCCGAATTTATCGGATGCGCGATATCGGCGTACAATTTCGCGCGGCCTTCTTCATCTTTGATGGCCGGCTGCTCTTTCAACCGCGAGCCGCATTGGTTACAATAGGCCGCGCGGATGTGGTTTTTACAACTGCATTGATAACAATGGGCGGTTAGTTTGCGGCTGGGCATGGCCACAAACGGACCGGTTGTTCCTTCGATGATTTTCAAGTCCCGGACTACGAAAGCATCGTCGAAGGTAATTGAACAAAATGCCTGGAGTCGTTCTCCCGGCTCATCCATAAGCTTGACTCGAACCTCGGTGATCTCCACGGCCGTTCTCCTTACGATACCTGCGAATCAACGGCAGCTACGTACTGCGAATACGCTACCAATATTTAGCATTTGCAAACGTCGCGCAATGCGCCGTGCATGGCGAGCGTGACGGCAAAGCCCAAAATACGACGAACCGCTTCCGCTTAATCCATGACCAAGGCAATCCAGCCGACTGAATTCCCTTTGCAAGCGACTGATCCAAGGCGTCAACGCCAAAGCAGTCGGGAGCAATCTGTTAAAGAGCATTCGGCCTGCTTCGTTTTTATTGCCTTGCTGAAGGACGTGGACAAGCGGCATAACCGACAGCGGCCTTTCGGCCGGTCGGCACACCTTATAAACTGCCTCCGTTGCCAATCCCGTGGGCGGCCGAACAATTACAAAATGCAGCGTGCCAAGGGCGTCGACCGGCTCGACTTGTTCGCCCCGGCCTCGGCAGATCGCCGGACCGGAGGCGAGAAAAAACGGGACGTCGCTACCCAATTTTGCGGCTAACCATGCCAGTTTATCAAGGGGCCAATTAAGCTCCCAGGCGAGATTTGCCGCCAATAAAGCGGCGGCCGCGTCACTTGAACCTCCACCTAATCCCGCTGCGGTTGGAATTCGCTTTATTAAGCCCAACTTCGCACTGGCACGAATTCCGGCATGCTGCTTTAACAGTTCAACCGCCCGTACCGCTAAATTACTGTTATCTATTGGTATTCTCCCGGATTCAGCAATGTTAAGGGAACTGAATCCAAGGGACATATCGCATTGAAATACTATTTTCCCGCTCGATTTTGTATAAAACCGCAGGGTATCGAACAACGTAATGGGGCACATGAGCGTTTCTATCTCATGATATCCGTCACTACGTTTTGCGATTACCTCGAAAAATAAGTTTACTTTAGCGGGCGCCTGGACAATTACTTCCACCGGGTTATGGTGGATTTTCATTGCCTAATTCCTTAATATTTTCAGGTCCCTGCAATTTTCCCTATAAACACACACGCTAGTACAGGGGATTCTAACACCCCGATACTGTCCGGTCAATCCGGTTAGAAACATGTTTCAACTAAAATTTTTAAATTTTTAGAGTTTAATTTTTGTTATACACAGTCAATTTATCTTGCTTAAATTAGCAAATTTTAATAAATAATAACCTACATGAGGGGAAAATGGGGGGGAGGTGCCTCTAATCGATGAGTAACTATGAGTTTAGACTCTTGCATTTCATCGTTTTGTCCATTAGGTATAAAGTATTCATGCCGACATATACAGGAAGTCTTTTGCAGTGGTTGGACATGATGTTTTGTCAATCCGCTTTAGTATTCGGCAACAAACTAGGAAGGTAGTTTCATTATGGTCGACGAAAAGACCAAAGCCGATAATGGTCAAAACCCGAAAAAGCGTATCCTCTTGGTAGACGATGACCGAGAGATCGTGGAATCCATGCGGATTGCCCTGGAATCCGCCGGATATGAGATCCTCGTTGCCCGGGACGGCAACCAGGGACTTGTCATGGTCGAGCGAGACGATCCGGACTTGCTGATTCTAGATATGATGATGCCCAGGCGGAGCGGTTTTCTGGTACTGGAAAAAATACGGCGGACCCGACCCGTTCCCTTGCGGGTAATCATGATTACCGCCAATGAAGGCAATCGGCATAAAGCATACGCCGAAATGCTCGGGGTGGACGACTACATCCGAAAGCCCTTTGCCATGGACCGGCTGCTGGAAAGCGTGGATCGGCTGCTTGCTTAGTTTTCAGTTATCAGTTTTCGGTTATCGGTGGACACTGCGAAACCGCAAGCGGTTTCAAATGTTTATTCAGCATTCTTGCTTTCCGTTTTTGGTTTTAAGATCAACGTTACTGGAGTGCCGCGGGGCGGAATGCGTTCGGTAAAGGCTTGAAACAACAGATCCGCATTCGACTCGCTGCTTTCGATGGGTAAATCCAGCATGGCGCTGGGAAAGTTGGCCACGCAGATGAAGTCCCCTCCTTCGGCCTGATAATACTCTTTCCCGGTGGATTCGTCTTTCCAAAATCCGCTGCCGCCAAAGATCCAAGGTTGGTCCAATGCCTTGCCGGTCCTCATTTCGCGGACCCAATCTTGCGCCCGGGCGGTTTGGACCTCGCCTTTTTTGTTTTTCCAGCGTACGATAATGTCGATCCGACTTCCCGTGGCTGGAGCGTACTTGGGCACGAATTGCACGGGTTTTCCGGCTTTCGCGCCCACGGCCAGCAAGGCGGTATGCACAATGTATGCCTCGACCGGCACTGCGACGATTGCTTCATGCTCTTTTGTGCCGCGCAGGCAAGCGAACATTTCCAAAGGCACGTTGGTTTGACAGATCTCGCCCATAATCACGACTTGTTTATTGTTTTTATCGATCCAAACCGGATAAACCGGGTGCAGTTTTGTCAGAGTTTCAGGATGGTCGAGCAAGGGAGGGCCCAGATCGCGAGGTTTTTCCATCGGCTCCTCGGCCGTGTTATTCTCGACCTCCGAGGTAGTGGAAGCGGAAGTTGATTCCAACGGTTGGTTTTCCGATTCCGACTTTTTTTGCAAAATATTGCCCGTTTTTTCTTCCGCTTGGCGGTCCTCTTTATTGGCGGCTACTTTTCCCCCCTCCGTTTCCCGGCTGCCAGCGGCGGCACCCGCCGACTCGGACTGCCGGCTCGCTGAGGGAGTTTGCCGTTCAGAGTCGGATTTTGGACAGCCGCATAAAAGCAAGAATGTGCAAATCATCGGAATATACCGAGATATATGCGACAAACCTGGGGATTTTTTCACAATTGATCTCCTTATAGCAAAAAAATGGCATCTGCGAAAAACGCCTGAATGTCACCCAACGGATGGCATGTCATCTTTGCTATAAAGATACTCCCATTTGCCGAGAAGATGCAAGTAGAGTTATCTTACCGTTTCTAACAGCGGTATTGACGCTTCCAACGGATCAGATTGATTTCGGATAATTTTTTGGATATCTTCGCGGGCCCTAAAAAAGGCGTTAATGACTTCAGGATCCCACTGCTTTCCGGCTCCGTTGTGGAGAATCTGTACGATTTTTTCCTCGGACATGCCTTCCCGATATGGGCGATCGCTGCTCATGGCGTCGTAAGCGTCGGCCACGGCGACGATTCGGGCGGCAATGGGAATCTGTTCTCCTCCCAGATTTTCAGGATATCCGCCCCCGTCCCAAGATTCGTGATGATGTAGAACCGCCGGCATTACGTCTTTCAGATTGTTCAAATCACGCAGGATGCGAGAACCGATTTCCACGTGCGTTTTGATGTGTTGAAATTCCTCATTGCTGAGTTTGCCCGGTTTATGAAGCACGTCGTCGTTAATCCCGATCTTGCCTATGTCGTGTAACATGCCGGAAAGGTATAACGTATTGAGCATCTGTTCGTCGCAGCCCAGTTCTTTGGCCAGGCGGACGGCAATACGGGCCACCCGGTCGCTGTGACCGCAGGTGTAGGGGTCCTTGGCGTCGATGGCGGAGGTGAATGCGCGGACGAATCCCGCCAGCAAGTCCGACTGCTGCCGATATAACTCGACGTTGCCGCTATGAATGCCCAGGATGGCGGCGACGGTATTCAGCAGATTTGCTTCCACGGTTCCGAATTCGGCGTCGGTGAGATGATTAAACACCGCCAGCCAGCCGAACAGGTTTGCGCCCTCGGCCATGGGAACCACAACCATCTGCCGCACCGATGGATAAGGCCAATCTTCCCGGCTCGTAATCAGCCGGTTTATCACAATCGGGCGGAGATTATTCTCCACGTCCAAATATCGTATCAACGCCGAAAACTCTTCATTATCCACTGGACAATCGCCGTGGGTAATCAGGATCGTGGAATTTCGGGCAGTGTGAGTCGCCGATTTATCGGCGTCGGAGATTGGAATAAGCTGTAACGACAATCCTTTCGCGGGCAGCACTTCTTCCAGCCATTTGAGTGTGATCTGCCCCAATTCCTCGTCGCTTTTCGATATTTTCAGGTTATGGGTAAGGCGATAAAGCAGACTGATTTCTTCGTAGGTGCCCGTGAGATGGACGGAGAGGCTGCTGGTTTCCTCCTGCAATTCCTTGATACGTTGTCGCGATTCCACGTAGTCCAATAATAATTCGCAAACGTATTGCAGGGTTTCCGGCGCCCAGGGAATTTGTCGCAATGCCCATTGGACCGCTTCCTCGGACCTTAAACCCAAAAGCGCGGCCTGCCGTTCGAACGATTCGGCCGGATCTATGCGCCGGGTTACAAATATGCTTACCGCAACTATGCAATTTCCCTTGCCGTCGGGAATTGGCAGGGCCAGCATAATGAAGGGGTCTTCTTCGTCTAGAAACTCAGGTTTGCCGTGGAGGGCCACAATGCGACACACTTCGCCGCGCAACGACCAATCGCAGGCAGGCAGTTCGGACGATTCCTCCAAAACTTCACCCATAGCGCCGTCGAAAATCGTAAACCCCGCGTGAAAACTCCGTTCGAGCAGCTTTCTAAGATCGCTGTTTAAAGCAATAGAGTTGCTTTTTACAGCCGTGTTGTTATCGGCGAGTGCAAGTGTGTCGGAAGCCGGCATGAAAAACCATTAAGTTCCGATGTTTTGCAATTGGCAACCTTAACCTAGATACCTAGATAAATTTATGTCACAGTAT
>JBEKIK010000130.1:0-5889 GCA_050011795.1 Thermoguttaceae bacterium
AAGGATTTTCTGCACGACATGGGGCAGTATCAGCAAAATCACGAACTGACGTTGAAGGAATTGGCCGACGCGAAATGGAATCAATCGGCCGCAAAAACCCTGGACGCGTTGTTGAAAGGGTCGCGGGCCGATTTCTCCAAATCCTTCGAGGAACTGATAATCGTGCCGGACGGAATCTTGTGGTTCCTGCCCTTCGAGGCGCTGCAAGTGACCGCGGACGGCCAATCGCAATCGTTGATCTCCCGATTCCGCATCCATTACGCGCCGACCATATCCTTGGCAACCTCAACGCAGGCGCGGCGGCAGAAGCCGGCGGGCAATACGGCGGTAATACTGGGAAAACTCTTCCCACGCGACGATGAATCCGTATCAAAGGCGGCTTTCGACCGCCTGGCGGCCGCCCTGCCGGGCACGGTCGCCTTGAAATCGCCTACGCCCGGACCGACCGCGGACTACAAACTGTTTTTCGATCGCCTGATAGTCCTGGACGACCTGTCGATCAACGATCAAGACCCTTACGGCTGGACGCCGGCGCCGATCGACCGGGGCAAGTCGGGCGCAACCTTGGCCGATTGGATGGCCCTGCCCTGGGGAGGGCCTGAGCAGATCATCCTGCCCGGTTTTCACACCCCGGCCGAAGACGCCCTGAAAAGACCATCCCGCGGCGCGCCGGGCGACGAAGTATTTCTATCGGTGTGCGGGTTGATGTCCTGCGGGGCGCGGACGATCCTGCTGAGTCGATGGCGCACGGGCGGGCAGTCCGGTTTCGACCTGGTCCGGGAATTCGCCCAGGAGTTGCCGCACACTTCGCCCTCCGACGCCTGGCAGCGGGCGGTGATGCTGGAATCCGCCACGCAGTTGAACCTTGAGGCCGAACCGCGAATCAAGCACGCCCAGAGCGATGAAACGCCCAAGGCGAATCATCCTTTTTTTTGGGCGGGCTACATGTTGATAGACAGCAGTCAGGTTTCTCAAAAACCCGAGCCTAAGCCCGGGGAACCGGCGGAAAAACTCAAGAAATCCGACGCTCCGGAAGTGAAACCCGCGGAAGCTGAAAAACGCCCAGAAAAGGCAAAGCCGGAAAAACAGATCAAGAAAAAATGATCCGCTGCGGTTGCCGGAAGCAATGCGGATAGTATATCATTCATTTATTGATTCTCAGATGATTAACGCCGAATTAATGGTTTAGCCCACTATGTTAGGTCAGCAGTTTAACTGCTGCCCCAACATGGAAGCCCGGGCACTTGTGCCCGGAGTTTTTGATGTACCGCATTATGGATTTGGAGGTTTCAAGATGCGTTTTCGAAATCAGATTATATTCACGGCCACAATATTAGCCCTGGCATTTTCCGCGGCCCCGGTCCGGGCGGCCGACGACGGGCAAGAAGACCTGGATAAGGCCACGGAAGCTAAATTGTCGGCTACAACCCTGACCGATTTGGGAGAAGTCATCCGGCTGACTGAAAGCGCGCTGCAAAAAGGGCTTGACAAGTCCAACACCGAGTTCGCCAATAAACTTCTGGCCTCGACACTGGTGCAGCGGGCAACGGCGGTCACGGCGACGGTTCAAAAAAGTTTTCCATCCGATCAGCGCTGGCCGAATTTCAGGCAGTTTGCCCTATTAGACCTAGAAAAAGCCATCAAACTGGATCCCAAGCAACCGCAGGCCCTGATTTTAATCGCCCAACTGAATTTGCTTCCCGAAGGAGATGAAAAGCGGGCCAAGGAAGCCATCGATCAAGCCGTCGATTTTGCCGCCGACGATCCCCCGCTCCACGCTAAAGCGCTTGTGTTGCGCGCCGAAATGGAAAAAAATCCGGAAAAGCGCCTGCCCGATCTGAACGAGGCGGTGCGATTGGCGCCCAACGACGCCAATATCATCAGTGCCCGGGGTATTGTTTTTTTGGGCCTGGATAAGCTCGACGAGGCTTTAGCCGATCTGAACAAGGCCATTGAGCTGGATTCGGGAAACGCGGCTGCCCACGAGATAAAGGCGGTGATTCTGGCGCTGATGAAAAAGTACGACGAGGCCCTGGCGGCACTCGATCAGGCCCAGAAACTGGTTCCCAATTCCATCGGACCCTGGCTGCAAAAAAGGAAAATACATTTATTGCAGAAAAAACTCGACGAGGCCCTTGAGGACCTGAACAAGGCAGGGGCGCTCGATCCCAGCAACGCCGATTTGCTCTTGCTGCGATCTTCGCTGTATCTGGAAAAGGGCGACAAGGAAAATGCCCTGGCCGACGTCAAGGAAGTGGTCCAATTGCTGCCCAAGAATGCCACGGCCATTCGGGCTTACGCGGTGATCCTGACCGAGATGGGCAAACTCGACGAGGCCCTGGCCCAGGCCGAAAAGGCGCGGAAACTCGAGCCGAATAATCCCCTTCCGGTTTTGCAAATTGGCATTGTCTACGTCAAACAAAAACGATCGAACAAAGCGATCGAAATCTATAGCGAATTCCTGAAAGAACATCCCGACGACGCCACCATCTTGTACGCCCGCGGCGACGCATTCCTGAACGTGGGCAAGCAGGCCGAGGCCGTGGCCGATTATGAAAAGGCCTACAAGGATAAGATTTTATCGAAAGACTCGGGATTGTTGAACAACTTCGCCTGGGTGCTGGCCACTTCGCCGGATGAAAAACTTCGCGACGGGAAGCGGGCTGTCAAAATGGCCACCGAGGCCTGCGAATCGACCGAGTACAAGCAGACCCATATCCTCAGCACGCTTGCCGCGGCCTATGCCGAAACCGGCGACTTCGACAGTGCCGTCAAGTGGTCGATAAAGTCCGCGGAGATCGGAAGCAAGGATCACGCCGAGGATTTCAAGAAGGAATTGGAAACCTATAAAGCCAATAAGCCGTACCGCGAAGTGCTTTCCGAAAAGGAAGAGGAAAAACCCCAAGAGAAACCGGCCGTACCCCAGGAAAAAACGGAAACCCCTGAGAAAAAGCCGGCGCAACCGGGCGAAAATGTCTCCCCGCCGGAAGAAAAACCCGTCAAACCCAGGCAAGCGGCCGCCGAGCTCATCGAACCGTTTAACGGCAAAAATTTGGAAGGCTGGAACTTGAAGCAGCCGCGGAATCAGAGCAAATGGACCGTGGGCGCGGCCCAAGTCGACCCGCAAAATCCCCAGGGCCTGATCGTTTCATTGCCCGGCGAGCGGCCCGGCGAACTTGTCAACCGCGAAACGCACGGGGTGAATATTTACACCGTTTTGAAGTTCGGCGATTGCAACATCGAGTTGGAGTTCATGATCCCCAAGGGCTCCAACTCCGGCGTGTATGTAATGGGCGAATACGAGATTCAAATTCTGGACAGTTTTGGGAAAAAGGAGATGACGCCGAGCGATTTAGGCGCGATCTACGAGGCCGCCGCGCCGAAGCTGAACGCGGCCAAGGCCCCGGGCGAGTGGCAAAGTCTGGCCGTCGAGTTCCAAGCCCCGCGCTTCGAAAACGGCGAGAAAACCGCCGGCGCCCGGTTCGCAAAGGTGACGCTCAACGGGCAAGTCATCCACGAGAACGTGGAAATGAAAGCCCCCACGCCCGGCGGACTGACCGGCAAGGAAGCCGCGGAAGGGCCGCTTATGTTTCAAGGCGATCACGGCCCGGTGGCCTTTCGGAATATCAAAATAACCTTGCCCGGCGGGGAGAAAAAATAAATAATGCGTTCGGCTGCGGATTAAAAGGGAAATACCTCGTCTTTCTCTTTCTCCTTATTTTGTTCTTTATCATTCGCCTTATCTTGATCTTTATCTTGATCCACATCTTTCGGCTTTGGCGGGGGATTGGGCAGCAGCGAATCGGTTTGGAAGATGGGCAGATAGCGGTAATAGACTTCGAGCGTAAGGGTGTTAAAGGCGGTGGTCATCAGCCGGCCGCCTTTTTCGCCCCAGATATCGAAGGTAGGCTCAAGCGGATTCCAACTGCCCGTGGGGCAGCCTTGTTTCTCTTGACTTTCGATAAGTATGCGGCGCATCTTGCGGTTCCAGGCGTCCCATTCCGGTCCGCCGAAATTGTGCATGGTCAGCGTGGCATAGTACCAATAATATGAGTTCCGCAGCACCTGGTCGTCGGGAAGATTTTGCAGGATGTATTGCTTGCCTTCGAGCATGGCTGGATCTTTTGGATCGATACCGAAATACTGCGTGCATAACATGCCTATGGCGGTCCTGGTGGGAGTCACCTGGTCGTAAGGCTGGTAAGAGTACAGGCCGAGATGTTCGCCCTTGGCCACCGCATGGAACCATTTTTTCGCGTTGTCGAAAACGATTGAATCCACGGCTATACCGGCCAATTGGGCGCTTTTTAAGGCCATCACCTGCCAGCCGGTGACCGAGGTGTCGCCGGGCATGCCCGGAAAATATCGCCACCCGCCGGTGGATGGATTTTGGGCCCGTATGATGTAAGCCACCGCCTTTCGCGCGGCCGATCCTATATGCTCGTCATGGGTCATGCCGTATGCTTCGCACAGGGCCAAAGTGGCCAGGCCCTGGGCGTACATGGGTTGCTCGGAGTTGGGGGCCAGATTGCCATCTGCTGTTTCTTGTCTGGCGAGCCAGGTTAGTCCCTTGGAAATGGTTTGCTGGTATATGCCTTTGGATTTATGGGTTTGACCGGCGGCCAAAAAAGGCAGCAAGGCCATGGCCGTGGCGGCCTCGTCGGAGCGGATTGCACCCGGCCCGGAGCACACGCCGTTTTTGCACTGATGCCTGAAATCCAAGCTCCATTTGCCTGAAGGGGTTTGATGGCGATAGAGCCAGTTAAGCGCGGCGCCCACGGCCCGTTCGGAGGCCTTGGTCCCGCCGAACGCGCCGGCCAGCGCCTCGCGATGTCCCTTTCCTCGGTTGCCAAAACCTTCCCCTTGTCCGCCGACGCCGGCCTTATCGCCCAATCCGGCGCCGACGCCCACGCCGCCTTTTCCGGCCGGGCCGGGCAGATTCTTTACGCTGAATCCGCCCAAGCCGCCAAGTTGCGGCCCTTTCAGATCAGCGGCCGATCCGCCGCCGGCTTCCACGAATTCCGGCGAATCGTCGTAATAAATCGCCGTTTGCGGGGCGATGGGCTTGGCCTCGAACATGCCGAGGGTTTCGGCGTTTAACTCGGTGGGTTCCAGCGGGGCCTCGCCGACCTCGAAACGCGTGAATGCGGGCGGCAGACTGGTTTCGCTCTCAGTAGCGTTAAACGTCGGCGCGACATCCCCGGTGCCAACGACCACGCTGGATCCGGCCATTGATATTAAGCCTAGAATAATGAGGGCCAAGGCATGAAACGCCGCACTGCCCAGATACCACTGTCCGGTCTCGCGGAAATAGTCTTTCCAGGCGATCAGGGTCTCTTTCACGTTCCATGTGAACACGATCGTCAGGATGCCGGTGACGGTTTCAGCGCACCTCCGGGCAAACCGGCGTATTCTTTGCAAAATTGCGGAAGTAATTGATGGCACTAGAACACCGATTATGGAATTCTGTTCCGATTCACGCAACCACTTACTACACAAAACCTTGCGCAATCAATGGCTCATCTGTCACAAAGAACACAACCACTCAAGTATACAAGGTGTTTTTAGTAACACATATCTCCATTATAGGATAACCCGAAAAAGCCTGCAATTGTTCTGACCCACCCATCGGTGTGGGAAAGAGCATTTGGCATAATGGAATGGAACGATGCAAATTGGATGGGGGTTGGCTGCGGCAGTATGAAAATAAGTATTGATTATGCTTTGCGAAACCGCAAGCAGTTGGAGGGGCTAGAGCGCATCGAGTTTTTACTGTAGCGTTTTGGGTGCCATGCCCACGCTTGCCGTGGGCATGTTTTCCCGCAAAACCTTTGCATGGCCACGCCAGCGTGGCCATGGCACCCGCTATACTTAAAGTTGATGCGCTCT
>JBEKIK010000131.1:0-5886 GCA_050011795.1 Thermoguttaceae bacterium
GAAACCGGAGCAAAAACCCCGGGCACAGCCATGCTGGCCTGCAGAGCCGGAAGCAGGTCGCCTTTTTCAAATACAACTTCCTCTGCCTTCCAATAATCTGCGGCAATAACTAAAAGAGGGATTTCAAGCTCTTCAAAAGTTCGCTTTTTAATCTCGTGGAAAAGATATTCAAAAAAGCCCTGCGTTCCAATAAATCCGCCGCGCGGCATTTCCGCGGAAAACGTCTTGACTTTCCCGAATGCCGCCGGATTTCATATTTTTACCAACTTGTTTTTTTCTCTTTATTATGGCAAAATGCCAGGCAGAAGAAGTCCATTTCCTGTTAATTTTTATCCATAAATTTTTCATTTCATTCAACCGAAAGGAGGGAATCAATCATGAACATTGTAGAAAAACAATTGTCCACCATACTTTCTCGCAACTGGTGGGTGCTATTGTTGCGCGGCCTCATCGCCATCGCGTTCGGCATCCTGGCATGGCTCCAACCTGGGATCTCGCTCGCGGCGCTGGTATTGCTCTTCGGCGCATACATCATGGTGGATGGAATCCTCGGGGTCTGGACTGCCATTACGGGACGCAAGGAGCACGAAACCTGGTGGGTACTGCTCCTATGGGGGCTAGTTGGCATTGGCGTTGGAATCCTGACTTTTTTGGCGCCCGGTGTCACAGCACTCGCGTTGCTGTTCTTCGTCGCAGTCTGGGCGATCGCCACAGGTGTTCTCGAGATCTTGGCCGCAATTCGTCTGCGCAAAGAAATTAAGGGCGAGTGGTGGCTCATTATCTGCGGCCTCATATCGGTAGTGTTCGGCTTCCTCCTCATGGTTCAGCCGGGAGCAGGTGCGCTCGCCCTGCTGTGGCTGATTGCGACATATGCAGTAATCTTCGGCGTTATTCTGGTGATTCTGGCGTTTAAGGCGCGCACCTTCGGTAAGAAGCTTGCACGCTCATAAAACCGAATAACAGTGTAATGGCAAGGCACCCTGTTTTAAAGGATGACGACGTGGAGAGATTATTGAAACCATGCTTCTCCCAAATAATAATTATGCGGGACAGGAATCCCGAAAAATTCATTTTAAAGGAGGTCGGAATTTATGAAGAAAAGTTTATTGGTAGTAATGGTATGCTTAGCATTTATGGCATTCATCTTCAGCTGTAAACAGGAGACACCAAAACAGGCCGAATCTCCCAAACCGGCTGTGGCGCCTGCTGCAACGCCAACTTCCGCTCCACCCGCGATTGCAGGCGGAACGGTCCTCGGTATCTCGGTTTCCGAACTTGTGGCAGTGGTCAATGGGTGGAGCATCAAGAAACAGATCCTGGGAAAGGATGTTTATAACGACAAAAGCGAAAAGATCGGTAAGGTCGATGACCTCATCGTCAGCCAGGACAAGGCAATCACCTATGCGATTATAGGTGCCGGCGGCTTCCTGGGAGTTGACAGACAAGACGTAGCCATTCCCGTTAATCAGTTTAAAGTCGCTGACGGAAAACTGATGCTTCCCGGTGCCACCAAGGACGCCATCAAGGCAATGCCTCCATTCAAATATGCCAAGTAGGACCGCCGGATAATCATGAAAAAAGGGCTTGTGGCGATATGGACCTCCATATCGTCACAAGCCGCTACCGCGCCACGTTACTTTGTCTCGATACGTAATCCTCCATTCATACTCCGATCTCACACTGACGAATTAAAGAGAATTTGAAATTGTTGTCCTTGCCCTTTTCCCCAAGTGCGAAGTTCCTGCTTATCTGAATATATTCCCCAAAAGTTATTCATTGCAGCACGTGTGTTCCCGCTCCGGAGACACCTCATTCACGTTTATTTGTCTTTTTCTGTTTGGCCAGCTGATACCCTCGATAAAGTAGAGTGAGGCCTCCCCAGGCACCTAAGGCGACCAACGGATAGGCCAATGCCTTTGGAAACAGCGCGAACAGTACCGACAATACAAATAGCAGGAGACCGGTAATAGCTGTAAGACGGGCTCCAATCGGGCTGAATACACGGCGGCGATTGATAAGAGTTGTGCCGAGGGTGTTTCCGATTCTCACTACACCGGCAGCAGCACGACTGGCGCTGCCGACGCCAGCAGAAAGTTGTTTGCGGGGAAACTTGGTGGCTGCATGCGGTCGTCGGTGTCGATCGAGAACGATTTCAGTTGCGTGGGCAAGATCCTGTTCGTACATCTCTTCCATCTTAGCTCCAAATGACTCATCTTCGACGATCACATCCAGTTCGCAGTTTCCAATCCAACTGGCGATATTCAGGTTAGTTGATCCAACGCGCGCCCAGGTTCCGTCGGCGACTGCAGTCTTGGCGTGCAGCATCGTTCCATTCCACTCAAACAAGCGAACCCCTGCTTCAAGCAGCGGTCGATAGCCCGTGCGAGATAGTGGCTGTAGTAGCGGAATATCCGTCGTATTCGGCAACAGCAGGCGGACATCGACACCGTCATTGGCAGCGGCTCTCAGCGCTTCCATATAGGTGGCCGTACCGCCGTAATAAGCGTCAGTCAGCCACAGACGCTTACGCGCAAGGGCTGCGATGAGTTGGTCCAAACGTATCATGCCCGTTGTTGCCGGTTCACTGGCCACGATTCGCAGGCTCATCTCGCCTTCGGGTAGCGTTGTCTCGGGGAATGCAGCTCGGGAAAGCGGCTCACCCGTCCATGCCCATATACGCGCGAAGGCCTGCTCCACTTGTATAACCGAAGAGCCGCGAATCTCAACGCCAGTGTCGCGCCAGGGCTCAATCATGCGCTCGGGATCGCCGAGCCACCTTTGGCCTATGCATAAACCGGCAATAAAAGCGATTTCTCCATCAATTGCCAACATTTTTCTGTGGTCACGTGATATCCACCCGAGCGGTCTATCCAACCGCAGCGGATTATAACATCGGACTTCCACGCCGCCGGATCGCAGGGCGTTCCAAAACCGGGGCGAAGCCTTGCCGAGGCATCCCAGCCAGTCGTATATGAGTCGGACGGAAACACCTTCGCGTGCCTTATCGATTAAGGAATCGGCAAACTCGCGGCCTGTATTGTCATCGCAAAAAATATAGTTCTCGAAGTGAACATGGTTTTTTGCTGCACGAATAGCCTCCAGCCATGCCGGATAATTTTCTTTCGCATCCTTGAGCAAACGCACATGATTCCCACCGATCAAATGTGCGCCCGCCGCCCGTGAGAAGGCTTGATCGGCAAGCTGACGCAACGGAAGCAGGGCATAACGTTCGGCACGTTGTTGTTTATTATTTTCCATCCAAAATTCCGTTTTAGGTAGACAACCTTTGCAGTTGCTTTCTTAACAAGGCAATGGCCGGCACAGCCTGTCGGAAAACTTCATCCGTTTTATTAAAGTCCAGCATACGAACGTCATGAATCTCCATTTGAACATAAATGTCCGGCTTTCTGATCTTCATCTTTTCAGCAAGCGCTGAAGCCTGCATGATATTAAAAGCGCCAAGAACCGATTCAAGAGCGCCGGGAATTTCATTTTTGCCGGGATTGCGAACTTTGCTTACGTCGACTGCTATCGTGAAATCAGCACGCTCTAAAAGACGGTCGTAGGGTACAAGATTTACAACGCCGCCATCGACAAGAACTTTGTTTGCAACGGAAACCGGAGCAAAAACCCCGGGCACAGCCATGCTGGCCTGCAGAGCCGGAAGCAGGTCGCCTTTTTCAAATACAACTTCCTCTGCCTTCCAATAATCCGCGGCAATAACTAAAAGAGGGATTTCAAGCTCTTCAAAAGTTCGCTTTTTAATCTCGTGGAAAAGATATTCAAAAAAGCCCTGCGTGTTAATAAATCCGCCGCGCGGCATTTCCGCGGAAAACGCCTTGACCAATTTCACCAGATCGCTCTTCTTGGCGACAATATCACGCCAGGTATCATCTTTGGAAATAAGTATCCTGCTGACTCGTTCTCTGATTTCTTTCCCGGACATCCCCGAGGCATAGAGCGCCCCTATGATTGCGCCCATACTGGTTCCCGCAATAATATCAGGCGAAATGCCCAGATCATCAAGCGTTTCCAGGACAGGAATATGCGCCAGACCCCGAACGCCTCCGCCTCCCAAAGCCAAACCTATTTTCATAGTTTCACTTCACCAATCGGTAACAGGATTTTAAAGTATCATACGCTTAATGCATATAGATTGTTTAACGATAACCGGTTGCAACCTGATCTTTTCAGTACCATCATAGACAGCATTTTTTTATTTGTCGTTTTTAAAGCCTTGAAGCTTCATGGTCGGGTAAACAGTCGGGTAATAAACAAACGAATAAAAATTCATTGTTTGATTGCTCCAGTTAACCTCGTTTTCACGACCAACGCTTTTCAGATAAGGCGACATCAACACATCATACTCATCGATCAACCCGGGCAGTTTTGCTTTTTCATAGATTTCATCATGCCTGAAAGCTGCTACGGGCATTCGCGGCTTCTTGTTGGATCGGTCTGCCGGATAACCGATCGTCAGGCCGTTTAACGGGAAAGTATATTCAGGAAGATTCATAAGCTTAATCATCGCGGCCGGATTGTTGCGAATACCACCGATAGGAACGATTCCCAGATCGAGTGATTCCGCCGCTGCAATCATACTCTGCAGGCAAATTCCGGCATCAATAGAAACGGCAATTGTCGCTTCAACGCTCTGTGGAATGACAAGGGGTTTGCCGACTTTTTCCGCAGCCAGCCTGGCCTTATAAAAATCGGCGACAATCAGGATAAAGAGCGGGGCTTGAGCAATCCAAGCCTGCCCTCCGGCGATTTCCGCAATCTGTTTCCTGGTTTGTTTGTCCCGAACAATGACGAGACTGATCTGCTGTCCATTGATGGAGTTCGGGGCAGCCTGTGCTACTGCCACCAGTTCGTCGATAATTGCATCAGGGATTTCTTTATCAAGATAGCTGCGAATACAGCGATGATTTTTCATGACTTCAATGGTTTTATTCATCTTCAAATCCTTTCTTTATATTGAGCGTAAATAACAGTCCTGATATCCACGTACTCCTGCCACTGCCGGACGGCTTTTGATTATGGTAACGCAAATTATACTCCTTTATCATTGAGCCACGCAAGGACGTAGTCTGCTATTTCTTCCCAGCCCTTTTGCCCGATGATGAAATGAGTTCGTCCTGCAAACTCCTTGAAGTCGGTAACTGAAGAGGATCGCCTATATTTAGCATAATTGGATTTGATAAGCGAAGCGGGAATGATGTTGTCAGCCGAACCGGCAATCAGCAACAACGGCGGATGCGGTTTCTTGAAATCAACTCTTGCCGTCAGTGAATTGCGTGGAACACGGCGAGATTCAGGCACTACGTATCTCTCGTAAGCTGCTCGTTGCTCCGCCAATGGAAATGTATTAACGAATGTGTACTGGAATCGTTCAAACGTCATTTCGATTGGACTACTTTGAGAAACGAATGGAGTAATATGCGGCCAATTGGCTTTGAGGAATGACCACTTGGTGGTAAATACACCCATAGGCGGCGCGGAATCAATGGCAACACCCGCGGAGGCCAAATCTTTTTGAAGCAATAATTGCACGGCGAGTCCGCCCATTGAGTGACCGATAATGACAGGCTTTTCATCCAGCGTCCTGATGATGTCTGTGAAGTGTTCAAGAACGCTGCCCAACTTAAGTTTGCCCAGTTGCGGGTCGGGATGGCACTTGCGAAGCGTGTCAATCGGTTGGTCTCTGCCAGGCCAATCCGGGGCAAGACACCTGTAACCTTTGGTCTGGAAACGAGTAACCCACTGCTCCCAACACAACGAGTTCATGTACATTCCATGTATGAATACGATCGTCTTGGCTTTCATATCTGTTCTCCTCATGATTAGATGGTTTATGGTTGTGCGCGAGCCGCCCAATGTGCGATT
>JBEKIK010000132.1:0-5863 GCA_050011795.1 Thermoguttaceae bacterium
TGATCCTGTCTCAAAGCGGTGAAACCGATGAGATCGTTCGTCTCCTACCGTCGCTAAACGAATTGGGCGTGCCGATTTTAGCCATTACCAGTCAACGCACGAGCACTCTAGGCCAGGCCGCCACTGTGACCATCGAGCTGGGCAACCTGCAAGAAGCATGTGCATTGGGGCTTGCTCCAACCACCAGCACCACGGCAATGCTGGCCGTAGGCGACGCCCTGGCCCTGGTAACCAGTCGGATGCGGCATTTCGGGCGCGATGATTTTGCCCGATTTCATCCCGGCGGCAGCTTGGGCAATAAACTCAGCAAGGTCGAAGATCACATGCGTCCCTTGCAGCATTGCCGCCTGGCCTTGGACGATCAAACCGTGCGCGAAGTGCTGATCCGAGTGGGCAAGCCCGGCCGGCGCACGGGCGCAACCATGCTGGTCAATGCCCAAGGTGTTCTAACCGGCATTTTTACCGATAGCGATCTTGCCCGGCTCTTCGAGCAGCGACGCGACAAAGACCTTGACGGTCCAATCCGCAACGTGATGACCCCTAATCCGCTCCGCGCGCAAGCCGGTTCGATGATGACCGACGCAGTGGCAATCATGTCGGAGCGAAAAATCAGTGAATTGCCCGTTGTCGACGCCTCGGACAAGCCCATCGGTCTTATCGACATCACCGACGTGGTTGCACTTTTGCCGAAGGAACCTCTCCCGACAAAATCACCGGCAACCAAAATTGCCCCCAACGACGAAATTCCTTTGCTTCCTTTACGCGTAGTGACTGAAGGCGACGGTGAAATTTAAGCATAATCATGTAGGTGGGAGTATGAATCTTGACGATCGCTGCCAACGCATTTGTCTGATCCTGTCCGACGTTGACGGCGTACTGACCGACGGCCGCATCATTATCGATAACCAAGGCGTGGAAACCAAGCAATTTCACGTCCGCGACGGCATGGGCATCCATTTATGGCAAAAGGCGGGTTGCCGCTTTGGCCTGATCACCCTGCGCAGTTCGCAGATAGTCAAGCTGCGCGTTGCCGAGTTGGGCATCGACATACTCCGGCAAGGCGTGGAAAACAAGCAAACCGCAATGCGGCAAATCCTGGCCGAGTTGCGGCTCAGTCCGGATCAGGCCTGTTACATCGGCGACGATCTGCCGGACATGGCCGTCATGTGCGGCGTGGGTTTGGGCGTGGCGGTAGCCGACGCCTGCGCGGAACTCCGTAAGGCCGCCCATTATGTCACTACCCATTCCGGCGGTGCAGGCGCGGTGCGCGAAACCGTTGAATTAATCCTAAAATCCCAACGCCGTTGGGAGCAATTAATTCAAGCATTTTTAAGTGATGAATGATGAATTTAACAATGAAACCGCTTGCGGTTTCACGAGGTGGATTTCAAAAAGTGGTCAATAAAAAAGTGGTCAGTAAACTGACCACCCCTTATTAATCCAGAACCCAAAATCCCAAATCCTGAATCTCGAACCCTGAACCCTGCCCCCTCCCTCATGCCCCGTCTGATTCACGCCGCCGTTAGTTTTGCCATTGTGTTGGTGGCTTACTTGATATACGCGCGGGTGGCGGTGCCGCTTATCGAGCCGAGCATTGCGGGGCCTTCCGGAACAATCGCCGGCGGCAATCCATCCGAGACCGGAGAGGATCAACGCATCGCCCAGTTGGAAAAGATCTTCCCGCCCGGCGCCTTGGATCTGAAAAAAACAAAAGTTCTGGAAAATGACAAGGTAATGATTTTACTGGAAAAATACTGGAATTTAGACGACGGCCGGGTGAAATTGGAGCCTTGCACGATGGTCTTCCTATGGGACGGACCGGCCGAGGACGAAGCCCAGCGTCTACGGCAATCCATCATTCTCCAAGCCCCGAAAGGAGCGATCCTCAAATTCGACAAGCCCATCGATCTTAGCAGTCTGAAGATCGGCCGGCTGGTAGGCGGTTCTTTGTTGGGCAAAATAACCATCAGCAGTCAGGGCAAATCGCCCGGCCCGGAAGACGATCTGCTCATCCACACCAGCGAAGTGCAAATGAACGAGCAAGATGTATGGACCCATAACCGAGTGGAATTTACCTGGGGGAAAAACTCCGGCAGCGGCCTAGACATGCACATCAAGCTGCTTGCCGACCCCTCGAAAATCGGCGAAGACAGGAACGCTCCCAACGTCAAGGGCGTAGAACTGTTCGAGATGGGGCACATCGACGGCGTGCATCTCGAATCAGCCCCCTCAGCCCAGGCAGGAACCTCTCCCACGCCTAATCAAACCAATGGCTTCATGTCCGCGACCGACTTTTCCAATCAGCCCATTGATATCACCTGTGAGGGTCCATTTACCTTCAACGTCGTTAAGCGCGTGGCAACTTTCGCCGATAAAGTCTTCGTTTACTGCGTGAATCCGAACGGCCCGTCCGACCAGATTCAATCCGAACAGCTCTCGATATATTTTCTCGCGCGCGATAATTCCAAGCCCGATTCCGATAGTTTATCCAACCTGGAGCCGGAGCGGATCGAAGCCCTGGGCCATTCGGTCACAATCAACGCGCCTACGAAAAACCTTACCGGCCAGGCCGAACGATTGGAGTACAACATTAAAACCAAACTAATTTCTCTGGACGGCGGCCCCGAAGTCTTTCTTCGCCAAGGAACAAATAAAATCCACGGCCAGAGCCTGCAATATCAATCCCTGGGGCAAAACAGCCCGGGCCGAGCGGCGGCACAAGGTCCAGGCTGGTTAATCGGACAATTCGACGGTAATCCCCAAAGCCGCATCGAAGCCCGCTGGAACGACAAATTGCATATTGAACCGAAGGATCAGTACCAGGTAATCTCGTTTACAGGGGGAGCAGTTTTAAACTATCCAGGGTTCGGAATCTTGGGCGCCAAGGAAATTTCCTTCTGGCTCAAGCAAACCCCATCGGGCGGCCCTCGCGGCCAATCGGGTTTTATGCCCGACTACATGAAGGCCCAAAACCAGGTAACCATCAACTCCACGCGGTTGACCGCCGCGCTGGAACAACAATTGGAAGTGTGGTTCGAGCAAAAAGACACCCCGCATTCGCCTTCATCCCAGTCGTCGACCTCGCCCGCCAATCAAGGCCAAGCCGCCTCGGCCCGGCCTGAGGCAAGTCGCCAACATTTTAAAATCAGCGGCGGAAAGCTCCAGGCACGCATGCAATTGAACGATCAGCAGATAGAAGACATTGTGGATCTCGTGATCCAAGACGGCGTGCGCCTGGAGGAAACGCAAACCTCGGCCCCGGACCAGCGCCCGATCCTCATCCAAGGCGATCGCCTCTACGGCACAAATCTCTTTTCCCAAAACACCGTGGTGAAGGTTACCGGCCGCCCAGCCCATTGCGAAGCCCGGGGGCTGGGACTGACCGGCTCGAATATCAATCTGAATCGGGGCATAAACCGCCTGTGGATCGAAGGCCCCGGCCGCATGGATTTGCCTTTATCCGGCAACATGTTCGGGCAATCGCTCGCTGCCGGACAAGCAAAAGCCATGCCCGGCACGTTGTTGATCGATTGGCAAAAAGGCATGGATTTCGACGGAAGTACGGCAAAGTTCGAAGAATCCGTGTCCGCCGCCACGCCCCAATTTCACCTGCAAACCAGTATTTTAGAGGCTAAACTTAAACGTCCCATCAGTTTTTCCGATTCCAAACTGCAAGATCAAGATCGGAACGAGGTCGAAAATCTTTCTTGCTGGGGCGGCGTGTTTTTGGAAAACCATTCGCTCGACGACCGGGGGCAACCCATCTCGTACGACCGCATGCAAGTGGCCGATCTGGCAGTAAACCTGCAAAACGGCGCACTATCGGCGGGCGGCCCGGGATGGCTCAACAGGGTCTTTCTCGATTCCGTTGACCATAAACAAAATCAACTCGGCGCGGGATTGCTCGGCGGGCGTCCAGCCGCGCCTGCCGTCAATAACGTCGCCTCCAATCCTGATCAGCCAAACAATCAGCTTTATTGCCTGCACGTTCGCTTTCAGGGTTCGATCAAGGGCAGTTTTCAGGGTTTGATCACGGGCAATGTCAATCAGGGTGAATTAATCTTCAAAGAACAAATCAGCGCGGCTTACGCGCCCGTGTTCGATTGGTCGGCAATGATCGATCCCGAAAAACAGGATAGACTGGGGCCTAAAGGCATCACACTGCACTGCAATAATTATCTGAAGATTAACCAGATGCCTTTGCCCGCGGGCAAGGGCCAAACCATCGAAGCCGAAGCCTTTGAAAACGCAGTGGTGGAAGGCGGCGACGGCGTTTTCACCGCCCGAGGACAACGTATAACTTATTCCGAGGCAAAGGATCTACTAATTCTTGAGGGCGACGGCCGTACGCTAGCCGAATTGTATAGACAAAAACAACCCGGAGCGCCCTTGGAAAAAACTTCTTTTCGGAAATTCGAATATAATCTCAAAACCAATGGCATAAGGGTCATCGATGCCCGGTCCCTGGAAATCACCCCGGGAAAAAACTAAGCGCCTGTCCAAAAACTTCCCTCATTGCTTGACTGGTCCGCCTCCGCAGCCTTATATAAATTCAATCTGTGATTTTCAAACGATATCAATTAGAATAACCGGTCGCGAAAACAATTCGTTTAGCCCCGGCACTCGTGCCGGGAGAATTTTCCAAATAGCATAATAGGATCCCCCCATGAAAACCCTACTAACCGAAGACCAACTCAAACAAGGCATCGGACAACTGGCCGAAAAGATTCAAGCCCATTATCAGGGAAAACCATTGACAATCGTGGGTGTGATGATCGGCAGCGTGGTATTATTGGCCGATTTGATCCGATTGTTGAAAATTCCCTTGCGCGTGGAACTGGTCCAAGCCCGCAGCTACCGCAACGGCACGCGGCCAGGTCCGCTGGTGATCAATACCGATTTACTCTCCGGCAACATACAGGGACGCGACGTGCTTTTGATTGACGATATCTTCGATACCGGCAACACGCTCTGGGAACTTATTCCTCAAATCGACGAACTCGGTCCGAGCAGCATTCGCACCGCGGTCCTGCTGCGCAAAATAGGCCAATGCAAACTCGATTTGAAGCCCGATTTCATCGGCTTTGAGATCCCCAACGAGTTCGTCGTGGGCTACGGCCTGGACTACCTCGACTTATATCGCAACTTAAGCTACATCGCCGTCCTCGAATCGTCGGACATGAAGGATAAAAAATGAAACCACGCATCCTTCAAATTATTTCCACCACACATGATGCAGGAGCGGGAATACAACTCCGCCTGCTGGCACAAGGGCTGCCTGGCGATCAATTCGATCTCCACATTTGCGCGCTGGACGGCATGACCACATCAGGTACCACTGGCGTCCCGCCAGTGCCGTCTTCCACAGGCTCCTTGCCGTGTGCCACCGGCGTCTCGACAGTGCTTTCTTCCATCGGCGTCCCGATCACTGTTATCTCAAAGCGATGGAAATACGACCCCAAAACCTTTTGGGAACTAAAACGCCTTGTCGATCGGCTGCGGCCCAAGGCGATCCACGCCTGGACGTCCGCCGCCAACGCCTATGGTCTGGCCGCGGCCAAAACAACGGGCCTAACTCGTTTCGTGGCCGGATACGGCTGTGTCGATCCATTCATAAGCGGTACCAGACTGGCAATCGACCGTTATATCGGCAAGCATTGCATACAACTGACCGCCAACAGCACCGGGGTACGCGACTTCTATATACGGAAAGGTCTGCCGGCCGAAAAATTTCGCATAATCCCAGGCGGAGTGGAACCATCGCGGCCAAGCACAACCACCAGGCGGCAATTGATGACCGAATTAGGTCTTCCAGAAAACAGCCGTTTAATCGGCCTGGTGGGCAGGCTCTTGCTGCGGAATC
>JBEKIK010000133.1:0-5847 GCA_050011795.1 Thermoguttaceae bacterium
ATCGCAAGCGATTTTTATCAAGTTTTCAGTAATCAGTTTTCAGTTTATGGTTATCAGTGGGCAGTAAACTGCCCACCCCAAACTAACGAGTGTCCGCTGTTTTCATCCTTAATCCTTCATCCTTTTTTATGATCTGCCGTTTATTCATTGATCCGCCGGCATCGGGCGCGTGGAACATGGCGGTGGATGAAACGCTGCTGGAATCGGCTGCGGAGGGCGGGGGATTTTCGTTGCGATTCTATCGTTGGCCGCGGCCGACACTTTCGCTGGGATACTTCCAGCAATACGAAGACCGCCGGCAACACTCCGCCAGCCTGAATTGTCCCGTTGTGCGCCGCGCCACCGGCGGAGGCGCAATCGTGCACGACCGCGAAGTCACTTACAGCATTGCGGTTCCGCCGGGCGATCGTTTGGCCGTAAAACATCTTACGCTCTACGAAACCGTCCACGCCGCACTCGTCGAGGTGCTCTCCGGCCATGGAATAAATGCTTCGCTATGCCGGGACAAATGCCGGGAAAAGACCCCCAGGGAGCCTTTCCTTTGTTTTCAGCGGCGATCACCTGGGGACGTACTCGTTTCAGAGGTGAAGATTGCCGGCAGCGCACAGCGGCGTCGCCGCGGGGCGGTCTTGCAGCACGGCAGCGTGCTTTTGGCCCGTTGCAGCGCCGCTCCCGAGTTGCCGGGACTTGCCGAAGTAGCGGCAATCACGCTATCATTCGATCAATTGGTGCAAAGCTGGTCGTCCAAACTCTCAGAGGTATTTTCGATGCACCTTCAGCCGGGAATACTGACCGACGCGGAGCAATTCCGGGTGCTCGGCCTGGCACGGGAAAAATACGATTCAAGTGAATGGACTGAGCATCGCGGATGCGAAAATTTACGAAGAAAAACGTGCGATATTACAGTCCGTCCCCCCTTATAGAGCATGACGAAGCCGCCGTTTACCCACAATGAGGTAAAACTGTTTTGACTGTTTGCCAATAACTTGTTACTATCAAGATGCAGGCGAGTATCGAAATTCCGCGGACTTTTGCGGAATGGACTATGGCAAACCATGCGGAGAATTCGATGCAATAACTGTAACTTGGGCTTTTCATCGATCTTGATTTCAGTTTTAATCGTAGTGAACCGTTTACGAATTCGGCGGACGAAGGTAAGGCAATGGAAGTCAAACTCGTAGTGATCGGCGGAAAAAATCAGGGTCGGGAAATCCCCGTCACCGAGCCGGAGTTCCTTATCGGCCGCAGCGAGGAATGTCATTTGCGGCCGGCCAGCGATCGCGTCAGCCGCAAGCATTGTGCGATCCGTCTGCAAGAAGGCAGCGCCACGGTCGTCGACTTAAAAAGCACTAACCATACATTTGTCAACGGCGAACAAGTCATATCCGAGCGCGACTTGAAAAACGGCGACCGGCTTAAGGTCGGGGCGCTGGAATTCGAAGTTCAATTAGCCGTCAGCGTAGGCGGAAAGATCAAGCCCAAGGTGCACACTATTCAGGAGGCCGCCGCACGAACGGTTCAAACCACCGCCGTCAAAGAGGACGATATCGACATCAGCCGGTGGCTGGAAGACGGAGAAGCGGAGCCGGCCAAACGGCCCCGCTCACCCGATGCTTTGTCGATAAAAGAGACTCATGCCACCGGGCATAAACTGACCGATACCACGACCATTCACATGCTTCATGCAGAGACCGAGGAAGGTCCGAAAAAAGAGGAAAAGCCCCCCCCAAAAACACCCGGCCGATTCAAACGCCCGAAAAAACCCGCAAGCCAAGATAGTAAAAGCGCGGCCGATGACATGCTGAGGCAATTTTTCAACCGTAAAAAGCCGTAACTTCGCAACCGATTTGCAGAGAAACCCGCCGTGAGAACCTCCAACGAACCCAAAAAATCGGCCGCTTTACTGGGTCTGGCCTTCGATAATAATGACGGGCAAACCCGGGTTACTCGCGGAAAAAACTTCCTTCTTTGGGGTGGAAGTAACACTTCGCATTCTTTTATGCGGGAAACCGTGATTAAAATCAACGAATGCCTCGATCGGTGCGGTAAACGGCTGGAAGACGTATCTTTGCCCGAACTCCGCGACATCTGCCGCGACCTTACGAACAGGCTATAGACTGTAGACTATAGGCCGTAGGTTATAGGCTCTCTATACGGGTAATTCCAGTTTTTCTGTTTCTACGGGCAGTTATTGAAATCTTTATTAGTTGCGCGATCCTAAAAATTGCGTATCCGCTAATATCCGTGCAATGCGGCAGTATTGCTACAACACCCCATTTTTCCTAAATAGTCAACTTTTCCCGACTGTTTTTTCGATGACTTTTGGCAACATTGATGTATTGTTTCTCGTTGAATTGTCATCAAATACTCGGAGTCTTAGCCGTGATGAAGAGCAAAAAAACAGCCATGAAAACAATCAAGGCCAAAAAGGCGGCGACCGAGCACAAGGTTGCAAAGTCCCATGAGGAACACGGCCGGATCAAGGATCAAAATAATACAGTGAGCCTGAACCGCCGCAACGGCCAACAACCGGATCGCCGCGGCGTCACGGACCGCCGGCAGAAGAACATCCCGGTTGCCGTGGAACACCGCACCTGCCAACGGAGGGCGAAAGTAAATCGGCGGCGGCAAATCGATCCGACCACTTGCGAACGCGACTATACACTCGCTGAAATCGAGTTCATGAACGCCATGGAAGAGTACAAGCGGACCAGCGGACGGATGTTTCCCACTTGCAGCGAGGTGCTGGAGGTTTTGCAAAAACTAGGCTACGAAAAACGCTCCGCCCTAGTTGTGCCTCACATTACAGAACCCACGCTTGTTCCCGACATTACCCCGCCGCTGGCGGTGTTATAAACGAGCGGTAGCTTTGCTAGCTGGCGGCTTTTTAGGGAAATTTCCGTATTGCAAGCCGCCGGGCAGATGGATATCCTTGCACACCCTGTTACTGCGTACCGGCGATGCATGCGCCGCTACGAGCGGTAAATCTTTTCAGTCCGAATCTTAAGTCAACGCAAGGTGCAAACGACGTGAATACAATCACCTTAGCAGCTCGAATGCGGAACAGGACAGGCGCTTGTCCCGCTGCCTGGAAAACGGGCAAATGGCGAGTGCCGGCCGGAGCATTGGTCATTCTGGCCGGAACGTCGCTTATGTTTACCGGTTGCGGAGGCATCACTGCCTCAGGACGAAACGCCGATGGCGTGCGCCTATTCCAACAATCGCAATACGATCAAGCCCTGCGGCAATTTCAGGAGGCGTCCTACGCCGATCCCACCAACGCCGACGCTTATTACAATCTGGCCGCCACGTACCATTGCCTGGGGAAGATGAATAATTCCCAGGGCGATCTGGGAAAGGCGGAAACGTATTATAATCTTTGCTTGGACCGCAATAACAACCACGTTGATTGCTATCGCGGCCTGGCGGTCTTGCTGGCCGAGCAGGGGCGCTCGCAGGAGGCATTTCGCCTCGTCGAAGGTTGGGTAAGCCAGCAGCAGACCTCGGCCGACGCCAAAATCGAATTGGCCAGGCTTTGCGAGGAGTTCGGCGATCGCAACTCGGCAAAAGAACACCTCATCGAAGCCCTGACCATTCAACCCGACAATTCCCGGGCCCTTGCGGCGCTGGGAAAGATCCGCGAAGACTCGGGCGACGCGGCCCAGGCCCTGGCCAATTATCAGCGCTCGTTCTGGTACGACAGCCGTCAACCACAGGTGGCCTCGCGGATCTCGGCCTTGCAATCCGCCGTAAATCCGTCCGTAGTTTCCGCCGCGCCCGCCGCGCCCACGACCCCGGGCGTCCCGGCCGCCGCCTCGGATCAGAGTCAAATGGTCAACCGCGATCCAGCGCCGCTTAGATAGCGCTTGGATGCGTGACACACCGTTTCTGAACCGTTGACTATATTCTAAATCTTATTGCCCTCTTAATGCGTCGCCGATGCTGTCGGCGGCGGCGCGAGTGCAAAGGGCACGGAAGAATTGATCGTCCAGGTCTTGACTTATAAACCGGACTGAGCCGTCAGCCGAGGCGAAATTCGTTCCGGTGGGATGGTGGCTGGAAAAATTGTGGAGGTCGTCTTGGCGCGTATTAGGGGTGTAATCGCCGGTGCCCAGGACCATGCCCGGGCCGCAACGATCGTTCGGGGGCGCGCCTACCCAAGTGGACAATCCCATATCCGTGCCTGGTTGTGGGTTAACTATTAAACAACGTTCGCCCACGGCAAAGGTATGGCTGGTGCCATCCTTGATGTCTTTATAAGTAACGGCGCTGTTATGGTAGAAAACGCCGTCGCTTACGCACTGCTGTCCCACGGGCATGGAATCGACCTCGTGTACGTCTTGCGTGCCGAACACACCCACGTAATTGCCCACGGCCATTTCAGTCTGCGCGGGATCGTCCGGGTCCACGAAAGTTTTCTGGCCCAGGGCGTCGGAAGGGCAGCGGAATTCGGGAATCGGCGTGAGCCGGGCGACTTGATTGGTCGGATCGGCAATGGGTAGGTTATAGTGAATCACGTTTTTGGCAAGGTTGGTTAATTCGATGAAGGGCAGGATTCTAGAGGCCCAACCCCAGCCGGGTTCGCCCAGCGTATAAGGCAGATGGGTTTGCGGATCATAAGCAGTCCAACCCGGCGGCAGTTTGTCATTGGTGTTGTAATACGAATTCAACGCCAGGCCGATTTGTTTCAGATTATTGCAGCAGGTTATGCGACGGGCGGATTCCCGGGCAGCCTGAATCGCAGGCAACAGCAAGGCGATCAAAATGCCGATGATGGCGATCACAACCAGCAGTTCCACAAGCGTAAAACCAGAATGGCGGCGCATATAGCAATCCTTTATCGTAATGGGGGACAAATGAGTTTATAAATATCAGACAATCCAATCCGGTCAGCCGCATGCGCAACATCTAAGCAGGGCCGCTAACCGAAGAACGTCGAACTAAAAACGGGCATCCATTAAGCCATAAGCGGGCAAGAAGGAGGCGCCCGAGAATGATATGCCAGTTCACAACGGCTTTGAAGAAGGGAAGAAGCAGTCTCAAGCCGTTCGATAACAACGAGGCAGTCAGTCTCCGCGTTAAACGCCAAAATATGATGTTTAACCTGTGCAAAATACTGGCACACCGGACAATCGGCCGGGTTGTGCACGTCGTTGGGCTTGTGGACTGTATTAGAAACTGCAATGGAATAACCGACATCAGAAAAATCATGACCGGCGGCGAAATGGCAAGAAAAATGACATTCGCAAAAAGAATCGCAGGAATGGCCCAGGCCGGGCAAAAAGTGCAAACCCTCGCCCACCATCGCGATAAACGCGAAAAGGATTGTGAAAGCACAAACAAAGCTGGTCCGCGCGAATTTCACGGCTAAATTATATTGGAATAACAGTTTGTAACATAACAACTCTAAAATTCTTTGAATTTCCGTTCAAACGTCGCTTATACAGTATACGCTTTTAGTCCGTTCACAAGCAAGAGATCACATCAAACACCCCCCATTATTGCTAATTGTGAGATTGTTTATTTAATCGTAAAATGAATGTGCAAGTGTTAAGAATGTGTTAAATGCACATGATTACGTTTCCCCGCACTCGCGTGGGTATAATTTTTTCGGAAAACTAAAACCTCCCATCAGAGGGTTAGGCTCTTTTTATGAGCGATTTGCACGAAGAATGCGGCGTGGCCGCGCTATATCACCTGACCGGCTTGGGAAAAAGTCCGTTGTGTCCGGAGCAGGGGCCGGATGAGATTTCCCGGCTTATGCCCCGCATGTTGTTGGATATACAAAATCGCGGGCAACTTGCCGCCGGCATCACCACGTATAATCCCCGCCGAAAGCAGATTATC
>JBEKIK010000134.1:0-5841 GCA_050011795.1 Thermoguttaceae bacterium
GAGTTCGACGAGGCCCGCTGGCACGCCACTTTGCGTCGCACTCTGGAAATGGACAACCTCATCGCGAAACATTCCGAAATCATGGACAAATACGACCCGCAAAAACGCGTGGGCCTGGTGGTGGACGAATGGGGCACATGGTATGACGTCGAGCCGGGCGCGAATCCCGGGTTCCTGTACCAGCAGAACACCTTGCGCGACGCGATGGTGGCTGCGCTAAACTTGCACATCTTCCAGCGTCATGCCGACCGCGTGGCAATGGCGAACATCGCGCAGATGATCAACGTCTTGCAGGCGATGATCCTTACGGACAAGGAAAAGATGCTGCTTACGCCGACATATCACGTATTCGAGATGCTCAAGTCGCATCAAGGCGGCACGCTGCTTCCGGTCGAATTGAAGACGCCCGATTATACGCTCGGATCGAATGCGATTCCCGCCGTCAGCGCATCGGCCACGCGAGAGGCGAAATCCTCAGCGGTGCATCTTTCGCTGGTGAACGCCAACCCGCGCGAGCCGGTTGCGATTACGTGCAAGCTTGCCGGCATCGAGCCGAAGACCGTGGCCGGCCGGGTGCTCACCGCGCAGGAAATGAACGCGCACAACACCTTTGACGCGCCGAACACGGTGCACCCGGAACCTTTCACCGGAGCACGGATCGAGGGCGAGACACTGAGCCTGACGCTGCCGCCGAAGTCGGTTGTGATTCTCGATTTGCGCTAAGACGCGGGAAACAACTATTATTGATGTTTGCTTGGATAATGACCTGGCAAGTAAACCTTTTGCCCCATTTTCCGGCCGTCCGTTGGACGGCCTCGGTTCATTTGCCGTGCAAACGTCAATAAGAAGTGAGACAATCATTTTGGCCGTAATTTTCGTTTATTTGAACCTTTATTACTCAAAAATGATTTTTACTCCACCCTAGGGCTGTCTATTCCCGGCAGGCAAGGGTATAATGACAATAGGAAGGCCTAGCCTCCACTCTCACTGACCTTGTCTCAGCGACGCGGCCGATTTCCCTTCCAAATAGGCTCTGCTGTTTTCTAAAAATGCTATTTTCGGGAGAACGATCATGAACAAGGTGTCGGACGAAACCATTGTCCAGAAAGTCACTCGGCAGTTGAGTAACCGCGGCATGCAGTCGCCGTGCCATATTGCCGTGGCTGCGCGGAAAGGCGACGTGACGCTGTCGGGCACGATCCAGTTCGAGTACCAACGGATCGCCGCGCTACATGCCGCCCGCGGCATCGATGGGGTGCGCCGCGTGATGGACCATTTGCAGGTGCAGGACAAAGTAGTCCAAAAAACAATAACAGTCCAAAGACCAATAACGGAAAAAACCGCGCCGGCAGATAAGGAAAAAACTGCGCCGGTAGATAAGGAAAAAACCGCACCGGCAGATGCCGATCCGATAACTTCTAAGGTGGGGAATCGTGACGTTCCATCCAACCCGGCATAAATACCGTGCCTGCGACTGATCGCGGCGGAAACGTCCATGAATGGGCGTCTCACACTCGGCCACTCTCCCGACCAACCGACCATGCTCCGCATGGTGCCCGTCGGTGCCCGGCGAGGGCAGATTACACCAGGCCCCAGGATTTGCGGAGGTACCAATCTAGCGACAGCAGGCAGACGATCATCAGGAAAAAGGGCCATGTGTCCCAAAAAGTTTTTTTGGTCTCTTGTTGGATTTCCAAAGTCGAGGTCTGTTGGGTGAGGCGGTTTATCAACTCGGGGAGTTGTTCTGGGGCCAGGGATTGGCCGCCGGTCATGGCGGAGAGGCTTTCCATGGTGGCGGAGTCGGCGGCGGCGTTATCGAGTTCCAGGTCTTGTTGGAAAACGAGGAATCTGGCCCGGGCCGTGCCGAGATCTTGTCCATTTTGCGCGGCTTTTACCTCGACGGCATAATCGCCGGGGGTTTGGGTGTCGCGGAAAGAACCGGTAATCTGGCTGTCTTGATGCGTCAGGGTCAAGGGGCGGCGGGAACCGTCGGGCAGGACGATCTCGGCCTTGAACTCGGCGTCTTTAGCCGGCTCGCCGGTCGGGTCTTGCGCGCCGACGGTGAACTCCACGCGCTGGGACGGGGCCAGGCGGCGCTCGGCGAGTTTTACCCAAACCGCGCCTTCCTGGGCCTGGTCTTTTTTGGCCAGCCATAGGATGATCTGGCGCCAGAATCGTTTATGTGCCGATTCGAACCCCCGCATCCACCAGTGCCAGGTGGAATCGCCGGCAAAGGCCATCGCCCGGCCGTCGCCATATTGATGGGCGACCAACAGCGGCACGTTTGCCCCGGAATCGGCCAGGATCAGGGCCCCGGGCGAAAGTCCGCGGAATTTGTATGCCCCGTCAAGGGCCGGCAGTTGCGACCACAGGCTTTCGTTCTTTGCCCGGTCCGGGGCCAAACGCAGGGCAAAGTGCATCAGTCCCAGGGCCGTGGGGCGC
Organism: Thermoguttaceae bacterium; assembly: GCA_050011795.1. Lineage (GTDB taxonomy): Bacteria > Planctomycetota > Planctomycetia > Pirellulales > Thermoguttaceae > JBEKIK01. The sequence continues at coordinate 2,443 of JBEKIK010000134.1, forward strand.
ATGGGCAATGGGCCGGGCAATTGCAGATCGCCGCGCGCCGGTTCGTCGGGGTTCTGCCGATCGAAGCGGTCCATGGTCACAGGCAGGAGATTATTAAGCGGCGTGGTGGCATATCCGCCCGCGCCGAAACTGTGGAATCCGCCGAGCATAATCAGGCCCGCGCCGCGCTCGACGTTCTGGGCCAGCATTTTTAATTCATCGCCTTGGAATACGGAAGAATCGACGTCGCCGAGGATGTAGACTTCGTACTTGCCGGACTTGAGTCGCTCGGCCAGATCGACCGGCCGGTTGGCCGGATCGCGGGGATCGATGCGAATGAAATCGACGTTGATATCGGGCGAGGCGTCGAGTGCGCGGCGGATGAATTTTTGTTCCACGCGGAATCCGCCCTCGATGTACAGCACGTTCAGCCCGCCTTTAAGCACGTTGACGAAGGTGCTGAGTTGATTGTTGGTGGTGACCAGTTCGCCGGGCTGATCGGGGACTTCCAGGGTAAGCTTGAATTCGCCGGGGGTTTGCGGGACGAAAGTGAATTGGACGGGCAGTAATTGTCCGTCGGCGTCGGCCTTGACGGTTTGCTCGGCCATGAGTTCCATTTTGCCCGGCGCGGTCTCGAACAGCACGCGCACGGGAATATCGCGATTTACGTAACCGTCGATGCGGACCTGGCCGCTTATGGCAAGTTCGTTTTTCACGAACACGGCTGGATTGACGACCAGATCCTTGACGGCCACGTCCTGGGCCTGTCCCAGGCCGCGGGATTGGCCGATGGGAACGGTGAAAAGCGGATAGCCCAGGTGTTTAAGCCGGGTGGCGGCGGTTTGCGGGGGCAGATCGCGGGGTGCGTATGCCCGTTGCGCGCCGTCGCTTAAGAGGATCACGCCCAAGAGCCTTTTGCCGGCCTCCTGGCGCAAGACGTCGTCGAGCGTGGAGCCGATGGCGGTTTGAGGGCCTTCGGGCTCGTGGGGCAGGGTGATTTCGCCCTTTTCGACGGTGAGCGGATGGGCCTCGGAGTCGAAGGCGTAGGCCTTCACCTCGAAATCGCGGGCGAGTTTGGCCAGCGAGGCTTGGGCGTCGGCCAGGGCCTTGCACAAAACCTCCCAGCGGGTTTTGCCGGCCAGCGCGTCGGGGACCGACATGCTCCGCGACTGGTCGGCCAGGATGACTAAGGTGGCCGATTGTTTTTTCACTTCGGTGTAGATCAGCGTGGGGCGCAACATAGCGAAGATTGCAAGCACGATCACGCCCAGTCGCAAGGCGGCTAAAGACAGGCGGCGCCATCCGCTAAGCCGACCTTTTCCCGGCACCAGGGCCAACAGCGCCAAGAGCGCAACCGCAACGGCGGTCACGAGCAAATAGCTGTCGGCAATGGGATAGAAGGAAAGGCGGAACATTTTTTATTAAGGATGAAGGATGAGGGATGAAGGATGAATAAAAATGCTGAATGTTGAATAAATTTACGAAACTGCTTGCGGTTTCGCAGCGTCCGATAGAAAACCATTGTCTTTATTAAAAATCTTTTCTTATCAGGCTATACAGGGGATGTTTTATCAGGATTAAATTAAGCCTGTATTTCAATGCCTTCTCGGCGAGCGATTTCGAGGATCGGGCGAGATTGGTCGGTTTCCCACTCCCGTTCCCCGCATGGTATAGGCTCCACGCGAGAGTCGGTAAATGCGCGCAATGCCCAGAGTTTATTGACCAGTCCACGATTACAAGGGGGTTCAAGCTCTGGTGCGATCACCACCAGATCAATATCGCTCCATTCATCAACTTTGCCTTTAACGTGAGAACCGAAAAGGACGGCGCGGCGTGCATGGATGCCTGCCTTGCCTGCTGCCTGAAGGTACTGGCGCACAGTTATTTCAATTGATTGGCTAACCATGAATGTATACTCCTTGCTTCTTCAAGTTCTTTTTGAGTTTCTTGTTTATTAAGCGCAACGGGTTGAAAATCGGGATACCTACCCTCCAGGCAATATTGTTGTAGCTGGGCTAAAACTATATGCTGTAACTCCGAAATTGTTAAGCCAGTAAGGTTGACTAATCGCAGTAGATCATGGGTGCGTGGAGGCAGATTTTCCGATGCTTTAGTAACGTGCGCTTTGAGAATTTTTTCCACGGCTAAATGGGCAAAAAAAAGCGCATGACGGAATTTGCGATTATTGAATAAGGCTTCAGCCGCATCCAAATCCTCTTTGGAGCTTTCTAGCCAAAAATCGATTTGTTGTCGAAGGTCCATGAAGGATCCCTATTGTATAAGTGCATATGTCATCTTAAACTAATTGATACGGAGATTATCTCTTTTTATATTCTAATGATTATTTATTGTGTTCGGAAGGCGTGAGTCATCTCTCCAGGCTGCGATAGAAGCGGTTGGCCAGTAGCGATTCCAGGGCCAAAAACAGGGCGACGGCTAGGATCAGCGGCGGGAACAATTCGCGGCCCACGCGGCCCATGCTGATGTCGCGGTCGATTTGCTGTTTGGTTTGTGCGATGCGGATTTTATTGGGGGCGAAAATTTGGGCAAGCTCGTTTTTGTCGAGCCGCTGGAGTTGGGTTTGTTCGGGCGCGAGATTGACGCTCAAGGGGCGGTCGAAACCCGATTCGCGCCCGCCGGATAGCACGCGGTAATTGCCGGGCTGTTCGGTCGCCGTGATCACCAGCCGATGGCGCTGGGGGTCGGCCGAGATGGGAACGCTCACGTTGCCCGGGCCGGTCAGCAGATAGTTGGTGCGTTGCGTTTCCGTATCGAGATTGAGCACCGCCGTTTGTCCGGCGAAGTAATTCAACTGCTCGTTGCCGGAGCCTACCAGGTAGGAGGCCATCTGGTTGACCAATATCAAAAACGGCCAGGCTTCGTCGCTCACGGGCAGCAGATTCCAGGGGTTTTGATTGGGGCGATCGGAAATCGGCGTGGTAACGGTAAGCGCGCGTCCGGATCCGATGGGGCGTTCCAGCACGGCCGGGCGCCCGTCGGAAAAGGGCAGCACAACGCCGACGCCGGGGTGCGGCTTGTCCAGTTCCCAATAGCGAAAGACCGGGGAGCGGTCCCAGGGCACCGATCCGCTTTGCGCCCTAAACGGCGCGAGGATGGGGTGCTGCAAATCGCGGGGCGTAAGGAACAAGTCGCCTTCAGGGCGGCGGGCTTGGCGCAGTAAATTGCCGGCCAACAGTTCCTGGGCCTGGGCGGTGTTGAAGGAATCTACCGACCGGGCGTTCCGGCCCAAGAAGACCGCCACGCCGTGCCCGTCGGCGGCGTAGTCGGCGAGTTTTTGCCACAGGGCCGGTTCCAGGGGCGTGGGATCGAGAAGGAATACGGCGGCGTAATCGGAGAGGTTTTTTTGGGAAAGATTTTCCAGATCGGCGATTTCGCAATCGAAGCGCGCCTGCCCGTGCT
>JBEKIK010000134.1:5865-8501 GCA_050011795.1 Thermoguttaceae bacterium
GAAATATCGCGTGTCGTCGGCGGCCAGGGCGTCTTGACCGACGATCCGCAAAAAACCTTGATGCACGCCCAATTGCAGCGAGGGAAGGCTGAACTCGATTTGTTGGGCCTCGCCCGGTGCGACCGCGACGGTTTCGGCGCTGCGTTTTTGCGGATTGCCTCCGGCGTCGATAAGGTACAATTCCACCGTGCGCTGGTCCGAAGCGCCCAGGCAGGCCAGTTCGGTTTGGATGGTAAGCGGACTGCTATTGGAGAGCACCTCGGCGGAAAGGCGCGGTTCGCCAAGGGAGTAATCGACCGGATCGGACACGCCCACGTCGATTATATAGATACCCACGCCCGGCAGTTTTTTCAGGCTTTCCTGCAACTGCGGCGTCAGGGCGAGCGGCCAGGCGGCGCGGGAAAAGTCGGTGAATGCATATATTTCTTTTCGGGCCAGGGAGCTTTCTTTCAGTAATCTGAGGGCCTCGTCCGCGACACTGGTCAGGGGCTGGGAATTGGGCACGGTTTCCAGGCGTTCGATGCTGTGATGGGCGGCGGAGCGGTCGATCTGAAACGTGCCTGCGCCTTGGCGGGTATCGAGCACGGCGATCTCGCTTTCCTGGGGCAATTGGGCAATGAGCCACAGGCCCATTTCCTTTGCGGCCTGGAGCCGGGTTTGATTTTCGCGCAGATATTCCATGCGCGGGGCGGCGTCGAAGACCAACGCCGCGGCTATGGGGGCTTCCTGGCTGCCCAACGCACCGCCGAATTGCACGCTGGGCCTGGCCAGGGCGAATGCCAGAAGCGCGATCGCGCCGATGCGCAATAAAAGTAGCAATAAGTGGCGGAGTTTTAACTTGCGCTGATTCGTATCGTGTTTTATTTGCACGAAGCGTAGAGCGGGAAACTCGAACAACCTCGGCTTGCGGCGCATGATCAGGTGCAAGATGATCGGCACGGCGATCAGCGCGGTTCCGGCAAGTAAGGAAATATTTAAAAATGTCATTGAAAAGTGGGCAGTGGGCAGTGGGCGGTGTGCAGTGCGAAACCGCAGACGGTTTTGTTAATTTTATTCATCATTTATCATTCAGCACTTATCATTCCTTTTCATCCTTCATCCTTTTTATTACCCCCGTGCCGAGCGATTGGCCAAGTATTCGGTCAGCGCGCGGTCGAACTGCATACTGGTGTCCAGGGGCACGTAATCCACGCCGGCCTGGAAACACTCGCGGCGGTATGTGTCGCGGAAGGCGTCGATTTCGGCGATGTAATCGGAGCGGAAGGCGTCGGCATCGAGTGCAAGGCGATCGTGGCTCTCGGGATCTTCCAACTCGACCATGCCGGCAAAGGGGAAATTCACCTCGGCCTCGTCCAGGATGTGGAACAGGATTACGTCGTGCCCGCCGTGCCGCAGGCGGTAGAGCGATTCCATGACCGGTCCGGGCTCGGCCAGGAGGTCGGAAAAAATCATCACCAGGCTGGCGTGGCGGAGCATGGCGGCCACCTGGACCAGGCTGTGGGCGATGTCGGTTTCGCCTTCCGGGCGGAGATTGGCCAGGAGCGAAAGCACGTCGCCCAGGTGCGTGCGCCGGGCCTTTGGCCGCAGGCTGTGGCAGATTTTCTGGTCGAAGGTCAACAGGCCCACTGGGTCCTGCTGGTGGATCATCAGGTAACACAAGGCGGCGGCCAGGCAAATGGCGTAATCGAACTTGGTCAGCTCTTGGCGATAGGTGTAGCCCATCGAACGGCTGAGGTCCATCACCAGGTAACCGGTGATATTGGTCTCGGCCTCGAATTTTTTCACGTAATACTTGTCGGTCTTGGCGTAGACCAGCCAGTCGATGTCCTTGGGATCGTCGCCGGGCGTGTACTTGCGATGCTCGGAGAACTCGACCGAAAATCCATGGAACGGACTGGCGTGCAACCCTTGCAAAAAACCCTTGACGATAAACTGCGCGCGGAGGTCCAGCCGCTTGATCTGGTTGATCACTTCGGGCTTCAGGTATTTTTCGGCGGTGGACATAAGGGATTGGGGATTGGGGATTAGGGATTGGAATTACTCCGTTTTGCCGCTGCTATATCCCTAATTCGTTTTTCTTTGGGTAAGGTGTAGTTGCAATAATTAAACTCATCTATGGCCTTCAACGGGTTGACATCGATTGCGGCTTCCCCGACTAAGTGCTCGATCTGCTTCTTCAACTGTTCGACCTGCTTCTTCATTTCCCCCATGAACCGAATATACCCCGCCGCATTTTTCCCTCTTTGCTTAAAATAAATTTTGTACGGTTTTGCTTTGGCTATCGCCGTATCCCAGAGGGGAAAAAATCGGGGCGCAAGCAAGTGGATTGATTTCGCTACACCCACTGGGCCAAGCACCATCTCAAACTCTTGGAATATTTTTTTGACAGTCGGCTCGTCCTTTTCTTCAAAGTTGGCAATGGATCGCTTCCCGAATTGCAGGAGAACCGGTAAGTTGACATTAACGACCTTTTCAATCTCGGAAAAATGTTGCTCGTCGAACCGTCGAAACCTGTACAATGCCTTGTTCCATGTTTGAAGGAGAACAGCCAGTGCTTCAGGCACCGTCACTTTAGTTTTCTTCTGCAAAGACAAGTCTATGAGCTCTATCGCTACCCGATAGAAAAGGTCGCGGGG
>JBEKIK010000135.1:0-5785 GCA_050011795.1 Thermoguttaceae bacterium
TTGGTGCCGCCGGCGACGGCATTATTCATGGTAAACGTATTGGTTGGATCGGCCACGTCGATACCGCCGTCGAACGACGCCCAGTTGACGGTGTTAGTGTTCAAATTGGTAATGGCGGTGCCGGTAACCTGAAGAGTGCCGCCGCTGAAGGTAATTGTCGAGGCGGCGCCGCCAATGTTATCCAGACTGCTGATACTGACAATTGGCGCCGAGAGGGTTGTGCCACCAGTATAGGTATTGGTATTGGTTAGAGTTACCACAATCCCAGAACCGGCGTAGAAATTCACTCCATTAGTGCCGGCAAGCACGGAATTGATAGTCAGGGGAACATAAGCCATAACGACCGGCATTGATGAGCCGTTATCTAACGTGATCGTGCCGCCATTAAGATTCCACCACCCTGTTCCACTACCCATTTGGTTGCCAAATTCCATTGTGCCAATAGTGGGATTCACATCGTTGGTAATTGTTTGACCGCCATCAGCGTCTGCCATAGTGTTGAATTCAGCATCGGCCGTAGCGCCATTGGCGATTGTTCCCGTTCCAGAGTACACAAACCACTTAGTGGCGTCACTCCAATTACCCGATCCTCCGGTCCAGTAAGCGCTCGTTTGAGCCCACGCAAATTGCGCCCCCGCTAACATCGCGAGGGCGGCAAGAAACACACACACAAATCTTTTGTTGCTCATACACACCTCCTTAAAGTAGACGATTGTACAGGACAAATTGCACATTCGAAGAGGGTTTCCTATAGTAACCTACAAAGACGCATTATACTATTTTTTGAATAAATGTCAACTATTGCGCTTGTATTATTTTTTCTGAATATAGCCAAATATTCTCATATTGTTTGCGAATAATATAATATGAAGGTATAATAAATACGCCTTTCGGCTGGTGTAACTCAAGCAAGGGAACAATCTTATGGAGAGTATTTGTACTAGAATACTAGATCCTAGTATCATATCAGAGGTAGTCGTCATCGTGGCTATTATCGTGGTGTCCGTCACTGGGGTGAGCATCACAATTACGAAGATGTTGATCACCCATCACGAACGCATTGCCATGATCCAACATGGAATCCACCCTGACTACCCCCCCGAGAATGAAGAAGAAAAACAAAATCCCTAAGGGAGGAATATTATGGATAAAACCTTTTGGCTTCGCATGCTACAGCCGGACATAATGGTTTTTCTCGTCCCGATCGTGATTGTTTCAGTGGTTGTAATATCGAAAACGTGCGTGAAAATCACAAAGATGCTGATCGCCCATAATGAGCGCATTGCCCTGATCCAACATGGAATCCACCCGGACTACCCGCCGGATAATAAGGATGAAGTATGAAGGGTGAAAAAAGCGGACAGTGAACAGGGGGCTGCAATGGAATCCGCGTTATCCCACGAACTGCACTGCGTTTCCGGGGCGTTTGGATTCTCGGGGAAATATATCGCCCGGCGCCTGCTGGATGCCGGGCATCGCCTCCGCACGTTGACCAACTCCATGGGGCGGCGCAATCCGTTCGGCGGCGCAGTGGAGGTCTCCCCCTTGGATTTCGAGCACGAAGATCAACTTGCCGAATCGTTGCGCGGGGCGAAGGTTTTGTACAATACTTATTGGGTGCGGTTCAATTATGCCGGTTTCCAGCGCACCACGGCGGTTGAGAATACGCTAACACTTTTTCGCGCGGCCAAAAAGGCCGGCGTTTCCCGACTGGTGCACGTGAGCATCGTTAACCCTTCGGAAGATTCCAAGTTGGAGTATTTCCGCGGCAAGGCCCGACTTGAGCGGGCGTTGATCGAATCTGGGCTTTCATACGCCATACTGCGGCCGGCGGTGCTTTTCGGCCGGGAAGACATTCTCATCAACAACATCGCTTGGACGCTGCGAAAGTTTCCCGTTTTTTTTATCTTCGGCAACGGAGAGTACCATTTGCAGCCCATATATGTCGACGACCTGGCGAAGTTGGCGGTCGAGCAAGGCCGGTGTAATGAAAATAAGATCATAAACGCCATCGGCCCTGAGACGTTTACCTATCGCCGGTTGGTGCGAACTCTGGCCGAGATTCTCGGCAAGCGCCGGTGGTTCGTTTCGGTGCCGCCGGGCATCGGATATTTGGGCGGGAGCGTAATCGGCTGGTTTTTACGCGACAAGATGTTCAGCCGGGAAGAGATCGAGGGTTTGATGGCCGACTTGCTGCACGTGGATACACCGCCCACGGGTGAAACAAAACTTACCGATTGGGCCCGGCAACATGCCGGCCAGTTGGGCATTCGCTATGCCAGCGAAATGGCCCGCCGGCGAAACCGCAGCGAAGCATACGAGCGGCTATGATTAAGAGTTTTCAGTTATCGGTTTTCAGTTTTTCACCGTCCGCCTTCTTTTGTCCGGCCTCCGGTCCATATTCTCCGCCTAGTCTTTGATTTTGGCCAATTCGGACTCGGCGGCGGCGAGTTGATTTTGCAGATTTTTCAGTTCAGCCGGATCGTCCGCTTGTTTTTTAGCCCCGGCGATTTGTTGCCGCAGATTTTGGATCCGCTGATGAAGGGCGTCGATTTTCTTTTTGATTTTTTTGTCCATGATCGGGTGGCGGACTGGTGTTGGACAATAATTTTGTCAATAAACAGCGCGACCAACGGTCGCGCCTTTATGGTAGATTCATAGCGCGACCAACGGTCGCGGCTTTACAATGAACTCCCCTCTCCCACTGTCCACTGCACACTGCCCACTGCACACTATACGCTATTCCACCGGCGGGCGGCTCATTGCCGCGCTGATGGTTTTATGGGGCACTATGACGGGAACGGGCTGGACGTCGAAGTTTATCCCGGCCAAGGTTTTACACGACATTGGTAATGTATCTTTAGGCAATTGTCCGCTTAAGTTCAAGGGCTGTGCGCCGAAGGTTTTAATTATTTTGTGGATTGTCGGATTGATCTCGATGCGGCCGTCGGCCCGGGGCATGCCCACCGAATCAAAACTGCCCACGGTAACGATGCTGGCGTTGCGATCGTGGAATTCGTAGGCTTCGTAACCTTTCATCCGCAAAGCCTCGGTCAGTTGATGGGCCTTCATGGCCGCATCGGCCAGGTCGCCGTTGAATTGTTTTTCGCCCCGTTCGATGGCTTCAATTTCATCCTGCTTGATAATGACTTGTCCCTTGAACGTCGCCACTTGTACGCTGTACTTGCCCGGACAATCCAACAGGCAATGGGGAACATTTTTATTCATCTCGATCAGCAGTGGGTCCAGGCCGCCTGGGACAAAATAATCTTTCGGTAAAAGGGGATTGGTGGCTATAAAGGCATGGGCCATGGGCCCTTTTTCCTTGTTCGGACTGCCGAGCATGGCTTCGATGGCCCTGAATGCGGCCAGGGATTGATAAGTTTCCTTGGTTTTTTTGGTATCCAGACACTGCGGGACGGCGTACTGAAGTTTTTTCAAGACCTTTTGGGCTTCCGCGTCGTCGACGGCCGTGTAATCGCCCACCAAAACCGCCACCTCCTTAATCTTTGAAATATTTTTGTAGTAACGCATCTTCACGGGCGAGCCGTAACTATCGACTTTCAGTCCTTTGGCGTCGCCGAAATCGAACTGTTTTTCATGGATATAAGCGGGCAATTTATACCTTTTACGCAGTTCGTAAACCAGCTCCCGGGCTTGTTTTTCCCCCCCCTCGCCCGAAAAACTGCAAGCCATTATCATCCACGGGCCGTTATTCTCGGTAAGAGTGTATGTTTTGTCCGGCTCGGCCTCGACTTGATTGAGCGAAACCAGATTTGTCCAAGGCGGGGCGGCCTGAATCTTCGCACAACAACATCCGGCCAGAACCAATCCGAAAACAATGAGCCGGAACGTCCTTTTTCCGCTCATAACGTACTCCTCTCGATTTGTGAAAATAGACAAGTGGGCGGGGCGGGAGTGTAGCAAATGATTGCCAAAAATGCCAGGGCGATTGTAAAGCTATAAGCAAGGTAAAGTTAGTTACAGCTTTGGAATAACATGCAAAACAGTGATGTTAATGTCGGCTAAATGTGCAAATTGGCATATATGCGCAGAGGTTGAATAGTTTATGTCTATTAAGTATTTCCGCCCAACGTGTCGATCTATAACGATTGGAACGTGTCGATCCATAACCCTGGTTCCCACGCTCTGCGTGGGAACCGAAAAAGGGTGATGGAAACGGTATTTGCTATTTCCCCGACAGTTGGTAGTATCCGATCCATAGCACGACTGTTCCAAGAAATGCGTGGACATGATTGCATTAACAGGAGGTTTGCCATGAACGCAAAAAAAATCTTTTTCATTTGTGTCGTTTTGGCGGTTTTGGCTTCTGTGTGCTCTACCGTCCAAGCCGGAGGGGTAAGCGTTGGCATCGGTCTTGGCATCCCAATCTATCATCCACACCCCTATCCGTATTGCTATCCTTATCCATATCGCGTGTATGTAGCTCCGGCGCCGTATTATGTGGCTCCAGCGCCGTATTACGCGGCCCCGGCGCCAGTGTATTACCAACAAGCCCCGGTATATGCGCAGCCGGCTCCCGTATATGCGCAACCCAGCCCGGTTTATACGCAGCCTCAGACGTACGCGCAGCCGGGGCAGGCGGTCCAGCCGACATATCAAACTCCGCCCCCATCTCCGAACCCGCCAATGCAGCCGGTGTATCAGCAGCCGCCTGTGCGGACATATATGCCCCCGCCGCCCGCTGCGAATTAATGGTTTAACCCGTTGGCTTTTGCCCGGAAAAAATTAATGATTTAGCCCGGGCACTTGTGCCCGGAGATAATCGGTCAAGGCCGCGTTAGGGTCGGGAATTGCGGCGGTTAAGCGTTCGTAAAATGCGGTTGGGACGCCATCGCGCCGCAGGTCGGAAATATAAGCCCGGAGCACGTCGGCATATTCCGGGCGCGATTCCAGCAAAAAGTAGACCCACGCCCAGGACTCGGCATAGTCGTTCAACGACATGTCTTTTGCCGGATCGAGTTGTTCCAATCGTTTTAAATCCGCCCTCCAATGTTCGTGCTGGAGCCGTTCGGCCAGCAGATTCATGAGCGGGCGGTTCAGTCCCCGTTCGCTTCGCGGCGCTTCGTAAAACTTGGCCAGTCCCTCGTCGAGCCAAAGCGGTATGTTCGGCACCGTGGAATGTAGATAACCGTGCGTGATCTCGTGGCGCAGATCCTCGGAAACCCGGTCGCCCCACTGGGCATAAACCGAAAGTTTCGTATCGGTTTCCAGGAAAAACGCCCGGCGATCGGGGAAATCGGGATGGTAAATTTTCATGAAACCCTTGAAGCGATCGACGTTTTCAAACAGGTACACGTGGATCGGCTCGTCGGAGTTGGGTAGTCCCAGGCGCCGGTTCAAATCCACTCGCTGGGCGACCAGTTCGTCCAAAAGCCGATGGTGTGGAGGCAGAATAAAATCGCTGTGAATGGTAAGTTGCTCGCGAACCACGGTGTTCTGATCGGGCAGCACCAGCCGGCCGGCCAAAGGCGTATGACACCCGGCCGCCGTAACAAGGCAGAAAACCAAGATTGCAGACAAGTTGTTTCGCATCGTGTAACTAACCATCGCCCCGCACTACTTCGATGAATTTCGGTCCCCACACGGCCGCGTCATATCGTTTTTCGGCCAGATATCTACCGGCGGCGCCCAGGTTGTTTCGCAATTGCGGATCGGCAGCCAAACGCGTGACCGCTTCGGCCCATTGTTGCGGCGTGGATGCCAAAAATCCGGTTTCGCCGTGAATGACCATCTCGCGATGAACGCCGACCGGATTGGCCAC
>JBEKIK010000136.1:0-7196 GCA_050011795.1 Thermoguttaceae bacterium
TTTCGGCGACTTTGACGCCCCGGCCGGACAATCCATCGATTTCGACCAACAAACTGGCGGGATTGACCACTACTCCGCAGGCAATAACGCATTGTACTTGGGGGCGGAAGATGCCGCTGGGAATCAGGGAAAGTTTGAAGGTTTGGCCTTCCCTGACCACTGTATGCCCGGCATTGGCTCCGCCTTGATAACGAACTACGATGTCATGATGTTCGGTCAGTAGATCGACGATCTTTCCCTTGGCCTCATCTCCCCACTGCAAACCGACTACGCAAGTCGCGGCCACCGTTTAAATCCCTCAATAAAGATATTTCCTGTAGGGTGGGTGCTTGCACCCACGCTCGTGCTTTTTGCATGATACCGCGTGCGTGCAAGCACGCACCATACATCTAAATAACGTCTGTCTAAGTAGCAGGTTACATAATAATTGCCCAAACCCCGTCAGTCTATCGTCCAAAAACGGCATCCACAAGGGAGGGAGAAGCCGGTAAAAGGATGAAGGATGAGGGATGAAGGATGAATGCGAGTGAATAATAGACCCTTTTCCTATAGTCCATCCCCTACCCTAGCGGATATTGCCGGCAGTATTCGTACAGGGCCATGGCTGCGGCAGTGGCGGCGTTGTGGGCAAAAGGCAGGCCGTAAACAGGGATTTCCACGGTTTTATCCAGGAGTTTTAGCACCTCGTCGTCTATGCCGGAGCGTTCGTTGCCTACCACCAAAACCGTCCTTCGCTGGAAATGGAATTCATAGAGCCAACTGGAATTACTCGTCTGTTCCAGGCCGATAAGCTGATATCCCTCTTCGTGTAGTCTTTTGAGCACTGGGTGCAGGGTGCGATGGATTTCGATCTCGATAACTTCGCAGGCATCCCGGGCGATTTTGCCCACTACCTTGGCATTGCCGCAGCAGATTACCCGCTTTACACCGCAACACCCGGCGGCCCTGACAATCCGGGAAAGATTTACGTTGCTGCGCATGGGCGCGCAAGCCACGACCAGCTCGCGCGGCCGTTCCAATTGCACCGGTGTTTTGTGTCGTTGTTGCTCGAAGTCGGACACGGCAATAATCACCCGCCGTGTATTCACGGCAGACCAAATAAGATACTAGAACAATTTGAATTATGCTCGATTTCTATAATATCAAACTGCTTATAATAAAAAAATTAGGGCCAGGCGACATACTTCGGAGGTTTTGCCGTTGTATGAGCCTGGCCCCCTGTAGCGATATTTCATCGCTACGGTACCTGATTCCTGATCCGCCTATATGGGCGGGCGGATTATCGCCCAGCCCGAACAAAGCGGGAAAAACCCAATAAAGTAAACGATAAAAAAGAGTTCCATGAAATAGGCCTTCCGCAACGCCACATTTCAATTCTACTTGACGGGGAAAAAAATGCAAAGGAAAATGAAGATAAATAAAAATTAGGAAAAGAAAAACACCGCGGCCTTCCAGATATTGATGAATGCGCCCGTCAGCGATTTGTCGGCGTTAAGTCCGGAGGAACCGGGAATAATGTAACTCTTCGCATACCGTTCCCTTCTTCTATTTATGAACACCCTCGGCAAGTAATTCGGCCACGCTTTTTCAGACGGCAACCGAAGGGGCGGAAAATTCCTTGGAAAGTAAATTAGTTTGCAAATTATTAACGGAATTGTCCCTTGCCTGGATTTTTCCATTGTTTCCATTCACGGAATCGACGGACGTGCCGATTTTTGAGTCTTGGCTTGCCACCTGCCCGGAGGGTGCGTTCGGATCGAAAACAGGAATCCTCACGATGATCGCATAAATCGGCATGCAAACGAGCACTCCCGCCAGCAAGCCGAAAAATTGGGCCATAGACGTTTTCCATCCACCAGCGGTCCGAATTCTCGCCGTGCTTCATGAAACGGTAGATGTTTGTGTGTAATGCGTTACGAATTAACCATTTTTCCTGAATCCACCAATTCCATCAAGCGCGGAATCAGCAGCCGCGCCGCACGTGCGCGATGGCTCAGGCAGGCTTTTACCAACTGGCCGAATTCGGCGAACGAGCGATGATATTCCACGATTTCGAACAAGGGATCGTAGCCGAAGCCGTTGTTGCCCCGGGGATGGAAAAGAATCCGGCCGCGACATGCCGCCTCGCTCTCGGCCCGGATCGTGCCTTCCGGATCGGCCAAGGCCATGTGGCAGACAAATTGGGCCGAGCGCTTTTCAATTGGAGTATCGCCCAGCAGTTCCAGTAAAAGAAGGTTGTTACCATCGTCCGTGGCGTCGTCTCCGGCAAAACGGGCGGAAAGGACTCCGGGCTGGCCGTCTAGGGCATCGACCAGCAGCCCGCTGTCGTCGGCCAATACCCAGCGGCGCAATTGCCGGGCGTATCCGGCCGCCTTGAGCATGGCATTGGCTGCGAAAGTTTCGCCGTCTTCGGGTACGGGAACCACGCCGGGAAAGTCGGCCAGCGTTTTCAGAGGTAGGGTGCGTGCTTGCACGCACGCAATATCCCGCTGAAAAACGGCTTCGTGGGTGCAAGCACCCACCCTACTGAGACTCAGCAGATCGGCCAGTTCCCGGCCCTTCTTTAGATTCGCCGTTCCAATGACAATCATGGTGTATTCCCTAACTGATGCACCACGATTGCATTATGTGCACTGGTGGTCAGGCCGGTGCCGATGATCAGCACGATGCGGTCGCCGGGGTTCAGGTAGCCGCTTTGACGGCCCAATTGGGTGACGTAATCGAGCAATTCCCGGCTCTTTCCCACCGGGGCCCCGGCCAAGGGGAAGACGCCCCAATACAGGCACATCCGCCGCAGAGTGGCTTCGCTCTCGCTCACGCCCACGATGGGCACGAAATTGCGATTTTTCGACAATGCCAAGGCCGTTTGTCCGCTCGAACTGGCCACCACGACCAGTTTGGCCGCGACCTGCTCGGCTATTCGGCCGGCGGCATCGACAACTGCTTGAGTAATCGGGCTTATCGCCGAGGTTTTTGCCGCTGCCGTGTCTATGGCAAGCGATGGATGCGGCAGCATCGGCTCGGTCGCCATTGCGATGCGGTGCATCATTTCCACCGCTTCTTGGGGATAATCGCCGATTGCCGTTTCGCCGGATAACATGCAGGCGTCGGTCCCGTCAAGGATCGCGTTGGCCACGTCGGTAACTTCAGCCCGGGTGGGCAGCGATGAGTGTTGCATGCTGTCGAGCATCTGCGTGGCGATAATCACCGGCTTGCGCTGCCGATTGCACGCGGCCACGATTTGCTTTTGGGCCAATGCAACCCGGGCGATATCGGTCTCCACGCCCAGATCGCCCCGGGCAACCATCACTCCGTCGGCCGCTGCGACGATTTCCTCCAAGTGGTCCAACGCCTCCGGCTTTTCGATCTTGGCTATCACCTGGGCCGTAGCACCTTTCTTGTCCAGTAGCGATTTTAACTGCCGCACGTCATCGGCCGAACGAACAAAACTCAACCCGATAAAGTCGATGCCGTTTCGGGCGGCCCAAAGGGCATTTTCCCGGTCGGCCGGACCCAGGGCCGGAACGCTCAACTTGACCCCGGGCAAATTAACGCCCTGCCGACTGCGGATCAGACCCGGCTGCACAACCCGGCATTGGGCATAATCCGTGCCCCGCTCTTCGACAACCAGGCTGACCGTGCCATCGGCCAGCATCACCCGGTCGCCGACCGCCAGTTCATCGACCAGCGGTTCGTAAGTTGTAGTCAATTCCTGAGCCTGCCCTGCGACCGTGCCCCTTATAAAACGAAGAGTGTCACCGGCGTGACAATCCATCTGCCCGCCGGGCAGTTCGCCCAGTCGTATTTTCGGCCCGGCCAGATCGGTCAATACAGCCACGAATTTGCCAGTCTCAACGACAGCCTGGCGCACTGTAGCCAATCGGGCCTCGTGTTCCCGGCGCTCGCCGTGTGCCATATTCAGCCGAAAAACATCCACCCCGGCGATGATCAAAGCCTTCAATCGCTCCAACGATTCGCACGCCGGACCGATAGTAGCCACGATCTTGGTCTTGGAAAACCGTCCGGCAGGCAATTTTTGGTCCATGGGCATGAATCCTTGCTTTTTCGGCAAAAACATGAGATTGAAATCACAAAGATCATAAAATATAAGCCCGCGAGTTGCAACCCACGGGCTTAATGTAATTAAAGTTACTTGTTTTGACTATTATTTGATGCCCTGGATTTCACACGGGCAATCTCGGCTCACGTCTTAGGCGATTCTTTTAACTCGGGCTTAGCCGCGGGGTTGGGAACACTCGATGCTGACGCCCGGTCGGTCAGATATTTCATCAGTGTCGCACCCACGCCGTCGAAGGTTGCGCCGCCGCCGACGGCCAGGATTTCGGGCATGATTTTTATTCCGCGCTCGGCCAGAGCAGTGGTGACGTTGATTATCGCGGTCGGCCCTTGACCCAGGGCGCGGACTTGGGCCTCGAAACCCTTTGCCCGGGCAAGTCCCACGGCCTCGACCTCGGCGCCTTTGGCCCGGCCTGTTTCGGCGATGTAGGTCGCTTCGCCGTCGGCTTGGTTCTTGCGGGCCTGGGCGGTTTGCGAGGCGATTTCCACGCCCACCTGGGCCTGGGCTAATTGGGCCTGCATGTCGGCCGTGCCTTTGGTCTTTTCCATGTCGATCCTGATTTGCTGGGCCTCCTGCTGCATCTGGAACGTGGCCTTTTCCTGGTTGGCGATTTCCCGTTGCGTGAGAACCTTGACCAGCGCTTCCGGTAGGACCACGTCCTGGATATATACGCCGCGGGTTTCCACTTCGTATTGGCTTAGTTGCGCACGAATGTGTTCCAGCGCGCTTTCCTGCACCTGCTGTCGGGTTTCGATGAACTTGATTGCCGGCATGCTTTGAAGTTGATCGCGGAAATGATTGCCCACCGCCGCTTGCAGCACTTCGTTGACCAGGTTGGCAATCGTGCCGACCATGCTTATTACGCGCGGGGCCGTGGTATCGGGCACGTGGATCTGCACGACCAGTTCTATCATGAAGACGAAGCCTTCCCGGCTTTTCGCTTCGATTTGAGACAATCGCTCGTCGAGTTTGTGGGCCTGGCTTACCGCATCGGACCAGTTGAGGCTCAGAATGGCCGTGGGCACTTTCTCGGCTTCATAACAACGGGGGTTGATGGCGTACTTGCCGGTCCGGAGCGGTTCCTGCCATATACCGCGATGGCCGGGCCGAACGATCGAGCCGAACTTGAAAGCGGAGCCCGAAGTGTCTTCGGTGGGCAGGCCCACGTAGGCCTTAATGACCGCCACCTCGCCTTGCTTGACGACCAACATGGGCACTTCCTCGACCTGCACCAGAAACGGATTTAAGAGGTATGCTCCGTAAAGCAGCGGGTCGTGCTGGAGCCCGATCTTACCGCCGGCCTTTAAGAAAGCATCGAAGTCCTGGTAGTTGTTGTGCTGAACCGACTTCGATCCGATCAAAGCCTCTATCAGCATCGGATCTTTGGCATTCTCGCTTTCCAGTCGTTTGATGTCGTCGAACTCGCCCAGACGGCCGGCGATGGACCCCGACGGCAACGGCTGGCCATCGAGCGTGGTGACGATGCCACAGGTATCGACAACGCCACCTTTATCAGTCGAGCGCGGTGTGATTACCGTAACCTTGAGTTGCTCCTCTTTCAATCCAAAAGACTCGTAGCTGAGTTTGCCCCTGGTCTGCATGCGCTGAAACTCCTGGGCAACAGGAAGCCCGTAGATGCGCTCGCGAGTGATGACCAAAAAGCCGACCGGATGCACCGGCATCAGACTGCCGCAGGTTCAATTCGCTCAACGATTCAGCCGACTTGGCGCCGATGGGCAGCGCTCGGCCCACCTGGGACACGACCACGCCGATCTCGCCGGCCCGAACCTGGACCCAGGGATATTTTTCCACCGCATATATTATCCACAACTTGAAATGCCAACCGGGCATCAAAAGATCGGCCTGGTAACCGGCCTCGCCGCGAAAGGCGATGGGATTGTCCTCGGGGAGTTTTTTAAAGGAGAACCGTTTGGTGACCAGCCCTACCTCGGTCGGTCCGATAATCCTGATCGAAGGCAGCAGCAGAATCAAGAACACAAACGCAATGGCCGCCAAAAGCCAATATTGCCAATACATCAATAATAACGACATGGTCGCAACTCCTCGATGACAAGTGGGTTAAATGGGAATCTGTCGAAGAGCCTTGGGAGTATATAACCCCCGCTCGTAAGCTGCTATTATAATTCAGAAATAGTAGTCTTTCAATAAGCGTCTTACGACTTTTCCATCATTTCATCCAGTCGTTTCACGCTCAGAAACAGGCGGTAGGGATGGCCGGGGAGTTCTTGAAAATCATAGCGCTGATAGAAGAACTTGGCGGAGTCGTTTATGCAATCGAGGATCACCGCGACGAAGGCGAAGGTTTTGCCGGCTTCGTGACAATCGCGTAGGGCCTGTGCCAAAAGCAATTGTCCAAATTCCCGGCCTTGATAAGATGCCCCAACTCCCAGCCAAGCCAACACCGCCACCGGCAACACGCGGCGGGGCAACCGCTTGGCAACTTCAGCGGGCAAATCGCTGAAATCGACTTGTCCGGTCGCCAACGTATAGTAACCGGCAATTGTCCCGGCTTTATCGACCAGGACTTTTGTTGCCGACAGATGCTTTTCCTGGTGCTGGAGTGCTTGGGTGGCCAGCCATTTGTCCACTTTTTCCTCGCCGCACTTGAATCCGCGACGCGGATGCTCGCGGCGAAGACTCTCCAGACGGAATCCTTCCGGAAATTGGACGTCCTTCACGATTCGCCTCGCATCACTCGGCCGAGTTTGCGTTGACGATCCGTCAGTTTGGGCTTTTCGTTCAAGGCGTTCCAAAACGCCAATTGTTCTTCAGGAGTTAATGTGATTACTTGCTCGCGGGCCGCGTGTACTTCGCGCCGCGCCTGCGGAACCGTAACCGTCCGCACATAGTCGCTTACGCTGATCTGCCGCAGTTCGGCCGCCTGTGCGAGACAATTCTTGCTTTCGTTGTCCAAACGAACCATAAGCGGGCTGGCCGTTCTGGTCGTTTCAACTTTTTTTGATGCTTGGGCTGTACGCATGGCAAAGTCCTCCTGTCTCAATTGTATTGCATAACGCAATACAGTCAAGGGGGAAAAACCAAAAAAGGGATGGCCGATGAAACAGCCCACACCCTAGCCCTCTCCCAGTGGGAGAGG
>JBEKIK010000137.1:0-5767 GCA_050011795.1 Thermoguttaceae bacterium
CGATAAGACATCAGCCGGCGGCGTTCGGGCAGGGGATGCCGGGCGGAGGCGGCCACTTCGGCGAGCGTGAATCGCGCGTAACGCCACGTCACTATGTGGCCGGCGCTGGTAATGTCGATCTTGGCTTGATAATCTCCGCGCTCGACGGTGCGGGAACAATATACTTCAAAAAGTTCCGGATGCAGCGGCCGACCGTAGAGCTGAAAAACCAACTCGGCGATTTTTGGCCGTACGGTAAGCACTGCGGCAACTCCTTTTCCATTTAATCAGCCAATGAACATGCCCACGGCAAACGCGGGCACGGCGCCCGACTTTCCATAACTGAAACTGATTATAATGAAAAAATCTCCCTCGAAGAAAGGCCGCTTTGGCGAAAAATAAATTCCGCTAAAATTCGTCTTGACAAAAAACTATTAGTAAGAATTTCTCATAAACAACATCGTCAGAATATCGTAAGTGGCATGTGCGCCGACCGCGATGCCGAAGCCTCGATAAATAAACAAGATAGAGAAAAATACGCCGGCCATGAAACGAAATAAAAAGCTGAACCATTGAAAATCATAGCCCGCAGCGCCCACGTAATGAGCAGCAGAGAAAATCACACTGCTTACCAGCACCGCTAGCATCAGGCTTAAGTTATGCGCAGTCCACCATCGCCGGATGAGCCACACCGTGGCCGAAAGCAGTATTAACCGAAACAGAAGCTCTTCATAAATTCCCGCGCCTAAATAACCCACCATCTTTGCGCCAACGCCCGGTTCGGCCGCCTGACCCGTCGACAACAACAATGTTCCCTGGAAAACCAAGAGCACTTGCAGGCAGAGAGCCAACAAAAAAGATTCGGCAACCATGGGCGATAGTACACCCGGCGAAAAACGCCACGGCTCATGGATCAAATAATGCCAGCCGAGTAAAACGCAGACGGTCAACAACGGCAGCAACAAATGCTGACTAAAACCCATAAGGTCCAGAAACTGCCGTAGCCAGGCATAGGCCCCGTTCTGAACTCCCCAGATCAACACCCCAGCCTCGTAAATCGCTAAAAGCGGGGCGATAAAAACCAGGCTCACCACCGGACGCCGCGATTGGACCCAGTATTTTTCGGCCCGGGCGTAAAACGGATTATGTGCAGTTTGATCGGGCATGATCGGGAATCTCACATATTTTTAAAAAATGTTCGGAACTATCCGAATCCATTAAAAACCACTAAAATCACAGCGTTCCTGATGCTATTGTTTTGATTAGCCCGGACACTCGTGCCCGGAGATTACGGATTTTGCACCGGTCGCAAGCGACCGGGCTTCTATGTTGGGGCAGCAGTTAAACTGCTGCCCCAACATTGTGGGCTAAACGAATGTTATTATCATCCATTCAATCATCAATGATGGCAATTATTACTTCCGAATTCTGAACCCTGCTCCCCGAACCCTCCCATGCCCGGCTTGATGCTCCAAGTTTACGACCGCTTGTTAAAGGCCTTTGGTCCGCAGCACTGGTGGCCGGCCCAGACATCCTTCGAGGTGATGATCGGCGCTGTGCTGACCCAAAACACCAACTGGCAGAACGTGGAAAAAGCCATCCGCAACCTGCACAACGCCGATCTGCTGGAACCTCACGCCCTTTATAACGCGCCGGCCGAGGAACTTGAAGAGCTTCTGCGTCCGGCGGGTTATTTTCGCATCAAGGCCCGGCGCTTGCGGAGCCTGTTGGAGTTTATCATAAACCGCTATCATGGCTCGCTGGAGGCCATGTTCCAGACCGATTTGCAAACCCTGCGCGAGGAGCTTTTGGCCGTAAACGGCGTGGGTCCGGAAACGGCCGATTCCATCTTGCTCTACGCCGGCGGGCTGGGGGTATTCGTGGTCGACGCCTATACGCATCGCATCTTCGCCCGGCATGGCTGGATCGGCTTCGACGCCGATTATCATCAAATCCAGGATTATATCCAGTCCTCTCTGCCCGAGGAGGTGCGGCTGTATAATGAATATCATGCCCTGCTGGTATACGCCGGCAAGCATTTTTGCAATAAATCAAAACCAAAATGCCATGAATGTCCGCTTAGGGAAATGCTCCCCGACGGCGGCCCATTGGAACCTGAATAATGAAGTTTAGCCCGGTGCCATGCCCACGCTTGCCGTGGGCATGAGGGTAGGTAAAAAACTAAAGCTCTCATGGCCACGCAAGCGTGGCCATGGCACCCAGTCATGGCACACAGCTTAATGTGAACTGTAAATTGATTACCGAAAACTGAACCATGTCGTTATTCGAAGAAAGTGAAGCGGCCAATCGGCGCGAAGCACAACCGCTGGCTGCGCGGATGCGCCCGGGGAGTCTGGACGAATTCGTCGGCCAACGCCACTTTCTCGGCGAAGGAAAACTACTCCGCCGCTTGTTGGCTGCCGATCGGCTGGGATCGGTCATTTTTTACGGTCCGCCGGGCACGGGAAAGACCACGCTGGCCCGGCTCTTGGCCCTGGAAAGCCGCAGCCGCTTTCAGCAGATTTCCGCGGTCGCCTCGGGCGTAAAGGAACTGCGCGAAATACTGGCCGCCGCGGCCGACCGGCTCTCGGCCGAAGGAAAACGAACGCTGTTGTTCGTCGACGAAATCCATCGCTTCAACAAGGCGCAGCAGGACGTGCTCCTGCCCGACGTTGAAGAAGGCACTGTAATCCTGGTGGGCGCAACCACCGAAAATCCATTCTTCACGGTCAATAGTCCGCTTGTCAGCCGCAGCCGGATTTTTCAATTCCAGCCGCTTACGAACGACGACATCAAAACCCTACTGCTGCGCGCTATCGCCGATCCGCGGCGCGGGCTGGGGAAATATCAAATCCATATCCACGACGACGCCCTGGAATTCCTGGCCGAAGTAAGCGACGGCGACGCCCGCCGCGCACTCTCGGCCCTGGAAGTGGGCGTGCTTTCCGCAGACCCCGGACCGATTGAATTCACCCGCCAACTGGCCGAGGAATCGGTCCAACGCAAGGCCGTGCAATACGACCGCCAGGGCGACGCCCATTACGACGCCATTAGCGCGCTGATAAAAAGCATCCGCGGCAGCGATCCGGACGCCGCTTTGTATTGGCTGGCCCGCATGCTCGAAGGCGGCGAAGACGTGCGATTTCTCGCCCGGCGACTGGTTATCCTGGCCAGCGAAGACGTGGGCAACGCCGATCCGGCCGGTCTGCCCCTGGCCGTAGCGGCCGCCCAGGCCTGCGAATTGGTCGGCCTGCCCGAGTGCCAATTGAATCTCGCCCAGGCGGTAACTTATCTGGCCTGCGCCCCGAAATCGAACGCCGCAACCGTGGGCATCGGCGAAGCCCGCTCTGATGTCCGCGAAGGACGCCTGTTGCCCGTGCCGGTCCATCTCCGCGATTCGCACTACGGCGGGGCAAAACGCCTGGGCCACGGACAAGATTATCAATATGCCCACGATTCGCCCGATGCAATCGCCGCGCAGGATTATCTGGGCGTGGACCGCGAATATTATCACCCCGCCGATCGCGGTTTCGAGCGCGAGCTTGCCCAGCGCCTGGAAAAAATCCGCGTAAAATTGCGGGAAGGGAAGAAAAAGAAGGGATGAAAAAAGCGGATAGCGGATACTTAGGGGTGGGCAGTTTACTGCCCACTGATAACCATATACTGATAACTGATTACTGAAAACTTGATAAAAGCCGCTTGCGGTTTCGCAGAGTGTCCTTGGCGGTATGGTAATTTTGGTGAAAACCTGGCGGCCGCGTTTCCGAGCCTCCACTTTAAGCTAGCATTGCTATCAAGGCCGAGCATCGGGAAAGTGTGTTCCCACGCCGGAGCGTGGGAACAAGTGATAAAAACCCGCGACCGGCCAACCGACCATGCCGACCAACGCTGCGCGTCGGTGCCCGATGGTGCCCGTTGGTGCCCGTCGCGGCTTTACAGAATACGTCCCCTATTCCCTAGTCCCTAGCCTCTAGCCCCTATTATTTCGGCATGGCATTAATTAGCTGGATTTCGTATGATTGGCCCGCTTATCTGGACTGATTTATAAAAAGGTTCGTCAAGGAGGACGGACATGAACTCGATGAAGACTCTGGTTGTCATGTGCCTGCTGGCGGCGGCAGGGTATTGGATGTATATGTACATGTGGCAAAAACCGGAGTCGCCCCCGGCCGATGCCCAGGCCTTTACAAGTCCGCCCACGGTGCAGATACCAGGCCTGAACTCGCCGTCGCCGCAAGTGGCGGGCGGAACATCGAGCGGACCGGCAAATGCCCCCGCGACATTACTCGGCGCCGGCAGTACGTCATCGTTACCCACCAATTCATCTCTGATTCCCGGCCCTGGAGGTTCAACATCCGGCACTCCCGTTGTCGGTAATGCTCCTCCGGCGGACGGCGGTGTGACGTTGCTTACTCCCCCCGGTCCGACCGGTATACCGAACGCCTCGCAAGGCAGTGTTCCGGGCGGTACGATGCCGAATCTTCTAAGCGGTGCAGCGGCCGGTCAAACGCCGGCGGCGACTTATCCACAGCCCAGCGCTACCCCTTCTTCGCCTGCCGCGCCCACATCGGACGGCACGTTCCAGGGCAAGTTCGCCGAACTCATGCAGGCGGTGCAAAAAAAATTGGACGAAGGCCGGCTGCCAGAAGCGCATCTGGCGCTAAGTTCTTTGTACGACAATCCCGATCTGCCCCAGGCCCAAGCCCGGCAAGTGACCGAACTGCTCGACCAATTGGCGGGCACGGTGATTTATTCGCGTCAACACTTTTTAGAGCAGCCGTACCTTGTCCGGCCGGGCGATACGCTGGAGCAGGTCGCCGACAGGTATAATGTGCCGCCCGTGCTGCTGGCCCGAATCAACGGCATCCGCGAGGGGCTGCAATTGGAACCCGGCCAAGAGTTGAAAGTCGTGCGCGGGCCGTTCAATGCCGTGATCCACCTGGACAAGCACGAACTTACGCTCATGGTCGAAGGCCGCTATGCCGGACGGTTCGCCATCGGCGTGGGCTGCGACCAGCCGAAGCTGGAGGGCACGTATATTGTCCGCGAGAAAAACATCAATCCCCAGTATCGCGGTCCGGACGGCATTACCGTCCCCGGCGGCGATCCGCGCAACCCGCTGGGTAAATTCTGGATCGGACTTAGCAACAACATCGGGCTGCACGGCACCGTGGACCCGCAAAACATAGGCCGCGACGACAACCGCGGCGCCATCTGCCTGGGCGACCGCGACATCGACGATCTTTACGGTATCCTTTCCGTCGGATCCCGCGTGGTGATCCAACGGTAAAACAGTAGGGTGTGTGCTTGCACGCACGCGGTCTATTTCAACCCGTAGCCGATTTCGTAGGGTGCGTGAAACGCACCGGGAATTTAAATGGGCCGTCCATTCTCCCCTTTTCTCTAGCCCAGGCATTCATGCCTGTGGGTAAAGATGGTTTTGTACATCTTCTTTTTCTTTTAGCCCCATTTATGGGGCGCAATTGGTTTCAGATCGCACGACCCTAAAGGGTCTTTACGAAAAAGGGATAAAGGAGAATGATTCCCAATCCGCAGGCGTAAACGCCTGGGCTAGAGAAAAGGTATTCTGTACTCTTTCACTCCATCCGACCAAATTTGGATTATTATCGCTCCCGCCGCCGCCAAAAAACTCCAAATGATATTGCGCCCATGCCGAGCATCACAAACGTTCCCGGTTCCGGCACCGGCTGCCAGAGGATGGCATGATATGTAAATGTGTCATCCATAGCATAACCTACGATGTTGCCCTGGGCATCAACCGCTTCTG
>JBEKIK010000138.1:0-6550 GCA_050011795.1 Thermoguttaceae bacterium
GCAGTGACACAACGGCCAGGTTGGCGTATTTTCCCGCTTGCAAGCTGCCGATTTCGCCATCCCGGCCAAGGGCTTTGGCGCCTTCCAAAGTGCCAAGTTGCAGAATGACTTGCGGGCTGAGTTCCGGATAATGTCGTGCTACATGTCGGATCTCTGCCAGCAGGTCGAGATCAGGCGAGGAGGCCCGGCTGTCGGTTCCCAAACACACGGTCGCGCCAGCCGTTAGCATCCGTTCCAGCGGATAGCGGTCGTGGCCGAAATAATCATGTGTTCGCGGACAATAAACCACAGCCATCGTTTCCGCATGATCTGATAAAAGTCCGATCTCATCGCGGCTCAGGTAGTTGCCGTGAATTATCAACGCCCGGTCGGCAACGGCCAGCATTTCCAGATAATCCAACGGGCGCGAAAACCGCGATACGGCGGCAGGATCGCAAATCCCTAAATCCATCAACAAATCTTTTAACGGTCCCTTACCCTCATCGAGCCACTGGATTTCCTCGCGCGACTCGGCCAGGTGCATCGCCAGCGGAATTTGCCGATGGACCGAAAGCTCAATAATCTTTTGCAATAAATCCACGTGGACGCTAAAAGGGGCGTGCGGGCTAAGGCCGACTTGCCAATTTAAGGGTTCAGGGTTCGGGGTTCGGGGTTCAGAACTTAGATAGGAAGTGCATCCTGAACCCCGAACCTCAAATCCTGAACCCTCGAATGTAGTTAAACATGTTTGTGCAAGTTCCATAGCGGCGGGAACCCGGTCGGCCGTGGGAGCGATGAGTTCCAAAAATGCCGTGCCGTCGGCCTTCATATTCTCTATCAAAGGCATTGACAAATCGCCCTGGGCAATTTCGCCGATGGTGGTCGTACCGCAACGGACACACTCATTAATTCCCTTTTTCACTGCCTGAATACGGGCTTTAAGGGACTCTCTTCGAATCAGGTAAATCCAATCGACAAACCCTATTCCCGGCTCGCCCAAGGGTTTCGTCAGACCGCTGAATACCAGATGAGCATGCGCATTGACCAGCCCCGGCAGGATAGCCACATTGCCCAAATCCTCCACCGTATCGGCCGCTACGTGTTCACCCACGGCCGCGATGCGTTCGCCCCGGATGCTGACCAGACAATTTGCAATCGGCCCGCTCGAAACGGGAAAAACATATCGGGCTTTGAGCGCGTGGACGGCCATAGGTGTAAAGACGCGACCAGCGGTCGCGGGCAAAGACATGCAAAGTCGTTTTTTCCACAACCGCGGCCAATGGCCGCGGCTTTACAAAGGCTCAATATCGATCTATTCGAGCAGGGATGCCAAACTCGCGGGAATGTCGTCGTCCTTGGCCTTGGGCGCTTCGCCGCTAGCGATTGCTTGTTGGAGTTCTTCCTCGGGCGTTTTTCGATAGGGCAACAGTCCGAACCAGACCATTATTGCCAATCCGGCTAAAGTCCCGAAAACCAGCACCGACCACGTATACGTGAAACTGCCGTTTTTGCCCGGCACGATTAAGGATCCCAACCCGGAGACATTTTCGAGCATGGCCGGCGTCAATCGGCTGTTGAGCACGGCCAGGCTGTTGTGCGCCAGATGGAAAACCATGCACGGCAATATGCTTTCGCTTTGCACGGCCACAAAGCCCAATACCACGCCCAATAAACAGGCCAGCAGCGATTGCTGGAGAATGCCGTGGACAACGCCGAAAAAGAAGGCGGTTATGGCGATTGCCCGCCATTTGCGGCCGATGTGCCTGAATCCGGAAAGAATAAAACCGCGAAATGCCAGCTCCTCGCAAAGGGCCGGCACAACGGCAATCACCATCAGCAGTTGCCATATATCCGCCTGGTTCAATATCTGGGAAAACTTCCCCAGCGAATTTTTCATTTCCTCGCTTACCGGATACAATTGCGTAAGCGCCGATTGCAGCACATTGGCAAGCGGATGCAGAAACACGGCCAACATCAACGCCGCCGGAACGGTTCGCCATTTGGGAAGATTCAGCAATAAGGTCTTCCTCGGGCTGGAGGTCAGTACGAGCGCTATCAGTAATACAGGTACAAGAAAAACCGCTAATTGCGTAATCAGTTCCATTTTGGCAAAATCATTGAAATCGTCCGGCTGGGCCATTGAGAAACCGAGGAAATACTTGACCAAAAGGATGACACTGAAGCAGAACACGGCCCCGGCCGCGCTTGGCGTCGCCGGCCGATCGCGCAGCAAATGCACCAACCACAATCGCAAGTCGAGCTGCTCGCTTTCGCGGAACAGCACCGACTCGGAATTAAACTGGTCCACGGCCCAACGGACGGCCAACATGCAGGCGGCCACCGTCACGCCGATCACCACCGGCGAATACTGCACGGCCGGCAGATAATGGCCTTCCAACAGGCTGCGCAAAAGCAACATCACGCCGGTGACGGGGATCAGGCTGTTGCCCAAATTCAATTCCATGCCCGGCGACATGGGCAAGATCACCAGCGGCATGGTCACCAGCAGCAAGGGCATGAGGTAGTATTGTCCTTCCTTGGTGCTGCGGGCGAATGCCGCCAATGCCAGGCACAATGCGCTGAACAAGGCCGAGATCGGCACAATCGCAGCCAATAGCCAGACGGCCGACAATAGCGGCGGGGGACCTAAAACCTTGAAATGGGCCAACGACACCCAGACGGTCACTCCCACGCTTACCAGGTTCAAAACGGCCGTAACCACACTAAAGAGCATAATAGTCAGCAACTTGCCCATCACTATTTCGCTCCGCTGGGCCGGACTGCTGAGCAATGTTTCCAGCGTGCCCCGCTCTTTTTCGCCGGCGCACAGGTCCACGGCCGGATAAAACGCGCCCGTCAGCGTCCAGAGCATAAGCAGCATGGGCATGATCTTGGCCCACACCGCCGCTCCGCGAAAACCGCTATCCCCGGCCACGTCGGCCGATTCCAGCGTGAAGGGTTTAACAGTTTCTATCGGCAGACCGCCGGCCTCCAGGTTCCCCTTGCCTATTAATTCGGTCCACTGCCGCAACACTTCCGAGAGCCGGGTAAAAGCAAACTGCGACTTTTCGTTGGCCGTGGAATAAATGATCTCCGGCCTGGGCATGGGCAGGGAATTTTCCCCGGCCGCGGATGTGGTTGTTCCATCCGGATTGCGAACGCGATCTTGGAGGGACTGCCGGAAATAACCCAGGCGCTCGGCAAAATTCGGCGGAAAATACAGGGCCGCGTCGTACCGGCCCGCTTGCACCTGCCGCCGGGCGTCGGCCATCGGATCGGATTTATCCGCGATGTTCCCTTTTGATTCATCAGGCGCAAAATCCAGTTCCAGCAAACCGGCGCGCTCGGGATCGCTGAACAACTGGGGGGCGAACTGCTTGTTCTCGAAAAGCGGAGGCAAGTCGCCCAAGTTTTGTGCCGACACGATCAATACCCGGCTCGGATGTTCCCGCAAAAATTGTGCAAGCTGGAAAAAACTCGTGCCCAACAGCGGATATAGCAAAATCGGCAGCACCACGATCATGAACAAAGTCCGCCGATCGCGCATCTGATCGCGCATCTCGCGTGCCATGATCAATCTGACGTTGGAGAATGTCATAATTCTATTGGTCAACTTTTATTATTTTGCCACCCGATATTATTTAGCCCCCCGCGAATACACGGGGGAATTATGTTTTCATTTCCTGCTCGCACGTCAATGCCTGCTTTTCATCGTGTTGGAAGATCAACTGGAAAAACAGTTCTTCCAAGTCGGATTCGTGGTGCATATCTCGCAATTCCTCAAGCGTTCCTTCGGCCAGGATGTGTCCGCGGTGCAAAATCGCCACTCGATCGCAGATTTTTTCCGCTTCGCGCATGATGTGTGTGGAATAGATGATGCACTTGCCTTGATCGCGCATTTCGGCCACGTTTTTCAAAAGCGCCCGTGCCACCAGCACGTCCAGCCCCACGGTGGCTTCGTCAAAGATCAGCACCGGCGGATCGTGAACCATCGCCCGAGCCACCGATACCTTCTGCTTCATGCCGGTGGACATCTTCGCACCCAGTACGTCGCGGGTATCGTTCATTTGCAGCCGGTTGAAGAGCCGCTCCATGCGGCGGTGAAGTTCATCTTGCGGAATGCCGTGCAAACGGCCGAAGTATTCGACCATTTCCCAACCGGTCATGCGATCGTACACGGCAGTATTGGCCGAAATGAAGCCGATTTCGCGGCGCACCTGGTCGGGCTGGGTCAGCACGTCGTGGCTGTTGATCGTAGCCGTGCCGGATGAAGGACGCAGCACGGTGCTCAAGATTCGCAAAGCGGTGGTTTTGCCCGCTCCGTTGGGCCCCAAAAGCCCGTAGATTTGCCCCGGATGTGCGTGAAAGCTGATCCCTCCCAAACCCACGAATCTGCCGCGCCGCAAGTCGGTATAGTATTTGGTCAATTCGTGGACGTGGATCATAAGTAGGGTTCAGGGGATAGGGTTCAGGGTTCAGGAGACAGGGTTTACCTTGTTCCCAGGCTCTGCCTGGGAACACAATTTTCTCGACGCTCCGATGTCGAAAGGGGGCTTAACTTACAGTATATCCTCGATATGGCAAATTTGTGTTAATAATACCGTGCATCCGCGACTTTCGTTCCCATGCCGGAGCGTGGGAACAAGGTGAAATCTCTAATTTTCAAATCCTAATTCCTAATCCAATCTTAACTTACGACGTTGCCCGGCTCAGGTATAAGTCGATAAAACACGTCTCGTTTCCGGGGGGTATAACCCGCTTCGATAATAGCGTAACGAATTTCTTCCTCGGTGGCATGAAAACTGGTCCCGGCCGCCGCCACTACGTTTTCTTCGATCATCAAGCTGCCAAAATCGTTGGCCCCGCATCGCAAGGCCAATTGGCCCACAGGTAAACCTTGCGTAACCCAACTCGCCTGAAGGTTGGCGAAATTGTCGAGATACAAGCGGCTTACGGCCAGGGTTTTGAGATATTCGAACGATCCGATCTTGGGCAAGCGGGCCAACTCTGTACGACTCGGCTGAAAGGTCCAACAGATAAAAGCGGTAAAGCCGCCCGTTTCATCCTGTAATTTGCGCAATCGCTCCAGATGTTCGATGCGTTGGGCAGGAGTTTCTACGTGGCCGAACATCATCGTGGCCGATCCCCGGCCTCCGAGCTTGTGCCAGACCCGACAGATTTCCAGCCAGCCCTCGGTGGAGCATTTGCACGGGCTGACTTGGCTGCGAACGCGATCCACCAGGATTTCCGCCCCTCCGCCGGGCAGACTGCCCAAGCCCGACGCTTTCAATCGTCGCAAAACCTCCTCGATGCTCAAGTCCGAAACCCGGGCGATGTGCTCGATCTCCGGCGGACTGAAACCGTGGATATTTATTTGCGGAAAGTGTTTTTTAATGCCGCGCAACAAGTCATCATACCAGCCTATCTTCAAATCCGGATTCATGCCGCCCTGCAAGAGGATTTGGTTGCCGCCCAGATCGATTGTCTCTTGGATTTTGCGATTTAGTTCTTCGCTTTCAATCACGTATCCTTCCCTGTCGCCCGGCCGGCGATAGAACGCGCAAAACTTGCACCCGCTTAGACAAATGTTCGTATAATTGATATTTCGGTCGATGTTATAAGTGCGAAAAGGCTCGGGATGCAACCGCCGGGCGACGGCGTCGGCCGCCTTGGCCAGCGATGCCAAGGCGTTGGACTCCAACAGCCGCAGGCCTTCCTCGGGCGTCAAGCGCATGCCGTCGCGGACTTTATCCAAGAGTGGTCGAATTGAGCTGGCCGTTCCAAGGGACCTAAATGAAAATGCAAGTGATCGCGAAGATAAACCAGACAATCTTGCAGGGAGATCCAGCCGTCCGCGGCTTCGAGCCGGGCTATATCGGATATGCGCTTGACGCCCTCATCTCGCGCCCTGGACAACAGTATGTCGAATTCCCGCAAATCGACGCCCGGGCGGGCAATCCACATCGCAAATACGAAGGGCAGACCGGTCATTTGCATCCAACGTTCACCCAAGTCCCAAACATGACCGAATCGGCCATTATCGGAAGCAATTCCCCGGTCGCCGATCACCAGTACCGCGTCGGACGAACTATTCTCCGCGCTGGCGCCTATGGGCAGCGAACCGAGTTCCGGCTCCAGGTCAAATTCCTCCTTGAGTAAAATTCGAATCAATGCCGCGCTGGTTCGCGAACCTTCGTCCAAAGCCAGCGTGCGAATGTTCTCTATCGGCACGCGGCTGAATAACTTCACGCTGCGGACCGGACCCCGGCAAGCTATGCATGCGTCGGAAATAATCTTGTAACCCGGCTGCCGAAAATATTCGATCGAAGGAATCATCGCCACGTCCAAGAGGCCGGCTTTTAAGGCGTCGGCCAGCCGGCTGGGCACGTCATAGATCAACTCCGCCCGCGGAGCAAATTGCCCAAGGCAATAAGTCAACGGCCGGGCATTCAGGTATTTCACCGCCCCAACGCGAATTACATGCTCTTGCCTGTCCGGCTGGTTTTGTCGCATTTTTAACTCCGCCAATTATCAAAATTTTATTATACCCGCCGGCATCTATTCGCAGAAG
>JBEKIK010000139.1:0-5738 GCA_050011795.1 Thermoguttaceae bacterium
TGCTTGCGATACCAGCCCACGCCGGCAGGCAGAAATCCGCCCGCTCCCCGGGTGGGATTATTTTCATCAAACGAGCCTTCGATGCTCCAATCGTGCGGCACATTCAGCGTTCGCCACGCGGAATCGTCGAAATCGGGATTCTCGGCGCCTGGGACTTTATCCGCTGCGTCGGCCTTTAGAAATCGCCAATCCTGATCAAAGGAAGACGTGATCCGAGCGTGCCGCGTAGATTCAGGAGACACCGCTGCCTTGATTGAGGCGGCGGCCAACAGGGTAAAGATTACAATCGAGCCGGTAAAACGAAACATTCTTATTTGTTGAAGCATTCCTATTTTGTTGACGTTAATTGATGGTTGTTTCCAGGATTTTCTTTTTCAAATGACATGGTTGGCCTGACCAAAGACACGTCCGGCCGCGGCAAACTCGGCAACTGTGAGCATAAACATCATGGTAGCCGCCGTGTATAAGCCCGTCAATTATTACAGCAGGACTTGCGGGTGTTTGAATACGGTGGTAAATTAGTTGTCTAATTTCCTCCTGCCGGCGATTGGCGAGATATAACGCAAGTCATTGCCAGGAAACGACTTGCCAGCGTAGCTTCAATTGGCAGAGCACCGCATTCGTAATGCGGGGGTTGTGGGTTCGACTCCCACCGCTGGCTCATATAATATAGAATTGCTCTCACCCGCCCTCTCCCAAAGGGAGAGGAGTACGGGTAGAAATAATAAATCTTCCCCATCGGAGGAGCCTATTTCGATGACACAAATGCTGGATTTCGATTTAAAGCGACTGGTCTTGGTAAACGATACTTTCGGGCCGCGCGAGGTGCGGCAAATGCAGGAGGCTATTGCCCGCGATTTCTCGCAATATCAGGTGCTGCGCGACGCGGTCAACGAACTGCAAGCCAAGGAAGAGCAAACCCCGGCCAGCAATGTGCGGTTGGGAGTATGTTTGTATATATTGGGACGATACTACCGGGCCATCGAGGTCTTGCGCCAGGCCGACGGCGGGGCGCTGGCCCATTTTTTTCTGGCCAAAGCCCTGTTCGCCCGGGAAGAATACGCCGCCGCCATCGAGTGTTATCAAGCGGCGGAAAAGGCCGGCTACGAAATCGGCGAATGCACTTTGGGCCGGGCTGAAGCCCTGCGCTATGCCGGAAAGGCCGCCGATTCTCTAGCCGTTTTGGATCGACTTTCCGGGGCCATCGAGCAAACCGCCGATTATCTGGCCCAGCGGGCGGCCACGGTTTCGGTCTTGGGCGGCAATCCATTCGAAGTGATCGCACTTTACGAACGCGCAGTGGAGGCCGATCGCAATCATCCCGGGGCGCTGTTCGGTTTGGCCATGGAAAACGATCGGCACGGCAACGACGATACGGCCATGGAATTGTACAAACGGGCCGTGGGCCGGTTTCCCGCAAACGTGGGTTCGCTCTTGAATCTGGGATTGCTGTACGAGGATCGCGAACAATACGATAAAGCCGCGCAGTGCTATCAGCGGGTTTTGGACGTGTATCCCGACCATCCCCGAGCCGCGCTCTTCTTCAAGGACACCGAGGCCTCGCACGAGCAATACTACGACGAGGACGCACAAAAGAAACGCGATCGAATGAGCCAGGTGCTCAGTATCCCGGTGACCGATTTCGAGCTTTCGGTGCGCAGCCGAAATTGCCTGCAAAAGATGGGCATCATGACGCTGGGCGATTTGTGCAGGTGTACCGAACAGGACCTGCTGGCCAGCAAAAACTTCGGCGAAACCAGCCTCACCGAGATCAAGGAAATGTTGGCTACAAAAGGATTGCGCCTGGGCCAGTTCGCCGCCGACAAGCATGCCGCCGAGATATTCGAGCCGGAAATGCTCACCGCCGACGAACAGGCCTTGTTGGCCAAGCCCATCTCGGATTTGAACCTTTCCGTCCGAGCGCGGAAGTGCATGATTCGCCTGGGCATCAACGTGCTGGGTGAATTGATCCGTCGCACGGGCGACGACCTTTTGGAGTGCAAGAATTTCGGCGTGACCAGCCTGAACGAGGTTCGCGAAAAACTTACGGTCTTGGGTCTGAAACTCCGCGGGGAATAAGAACTCGGGCGATAAGGTTTTGTTTTCATCAAGATTTTGTTTTCCTCCAAGCCCACGGGTTGCAACCCGTGGGCTTAAGTATTTACACGTCAAAAGGTTATATCTCATCAATTATTGCATGACATCGAAGAAATTTTCCTTCCAACTGTATCACACCGACGCCGCTTGCGCCGCACGGCGCTCGACTTTTTCTACCCCGCACGGGCCCGTCGATATGCCGGCCTTCATGCCGGTCGCAACCCAGGGAAGCGTAAAAGGGCTGGAAATCGCCCAAATCCGCGCTACAGGGGCGCAAATGCTGCTGGGCAATACCTATCACCTTGCCTTGCGCCCGGGCGAAGAAGCGGTCTTTGCATTGGGCGGGCTGCATC
This sequence comes from Thermoguttaceae bacterium, assembly GCA_050011795.1. Taxonomy (GTDB): domain Bacteria; phylum Planctomycetota; class Planctomycetia; order Pirellulales; family Thermoguttaceae; genus JBEKIK01. Next base: position 2,451 of record JBEKIK010000139.1, read on the forward strand.
GCTTTATGGGCTGGAACGGACCCATCTTGACCGATAGCGGCGGGTTCCAGCTTTACAGCCTTGCCGATCGGGCACAAGTTACCGAAGAAGAAGTAATCTTCCGCAGCCATATCGATGGCCGGCTGGTGACGATATCGCCGGAGCGTGCCGTGGCTATTCAGGAAAGCCTTGGCGGCGACGTGGCCATGGTGCTGGACCATGTAGTAGGATTGCCCAACGATTCCGAAGTCATCCTGGACGCTGCCCAGCGCACCGTTCGCTGGGCAAAACGCTGCCAAAAGGCCGCAAAACGTGGAGATCAAGCGCTATTTGCCATCGTCCAAGGCGGGCTGGACCCGGAACTGCGCAAATGGTGTGCCGAAGAGCTTTGCGAAATGGATTTCGCAGGCTATGCCGTAGGGGGGTTAAGCGTGGGCGAGCACCCGCGAGAAATGTATCGCATCCTCAATGCAACAGTTCCTGATTTGCCCGCGGACAAACCACGGTATCTTATGGGCGTGGGCCGGCCGGAAGATATTCTGGAAGCGGTGGCTCGAGGGATCGACCTGTTCGACTGCGTGATACCCACCCGAAACGGGCGTAATGCCATGGCTTTTACTGATTGCGGTCCGCTTAGGCTCCGCAACCTGCAATATGAGCGGGATGATTCCCCTCTTGAACCCGGATGTCCTTGTGCCGCTTGCTGGCGGAGTCGAGGTTATATTCGCCATCTTTTCATGGCTGGTGAAATGCTCGGGCCGATATTGGTTTCGCTGCATAATCTTCAATACTATCAACGGCTTCTGGCCGACGCCCGCAAAGCCATCGAGGCCGACGGTTTTGAAGAATTCCGACAAAAAAAACTCGCCGGCTGGAAAGATACAAAGGATTAAGGATGAGGGATGAAGGATGAGGGATGAAGGATGAATGAAGGGGTAGATTATACCTGATAGGTTGTTATGAGTGGCTAATTAACCGCCCATTTTATCTCGTTTCAACGCTGGATCTTATAAACAAGTTTCATGACTTTTCTCATCCTTCATCCTTCATCCCTCATCCTTCCCCTTTCCCCTTGTGACTTGTGGCACAACAGTTTAATATAATGGGCTTAATATAATATGATAGCCACCCAACAAGAGGGGATTTTTACGTGAATACACATTGGCTTTCCTCGTTAATTCTTTTCGCTGAAGATAAACCCGCCAACGACGGCGGAATAACGCTTTTTATTCAAATTCTCCCATTCCTGCTGATTGGATTGCTGTTTTACTTCATGCTCATCCGCCCGCAGCGCAGGGAACAGTCACGGCGTCAGGATATGCTCGCCAACGTGAAGAAGAACGATCGGGTGGTGACCATCGGCGGCATATACGGCGTGGTGATGAACGTCCACCGCGAAGCCGATGAAGTAAGCCTCAAAGTCGATGAAACCACGAATACCAAACTGCGGATAACTCTTAGTTCCATCGCCCGCGTAATTAGCGGCGAACCGGCGGAGGAAGAAGATAAATGACCAAGGAATGTCAAAGTCCGAATGACGAATGTCGAATGAATTCCTTCATCATTCTACATTAGACATTCGACATTTGTAATTTGTCATTTCCCTAACCCCTAATCTCTAATCCCTAACCCCTAAATTTCCATGTCCTCGTACGCGAATGCGATTATCGTACTTTTCTTGATGGCGGCGCCATTCTTGTTGGGCGGTTATTTCGCCAAAACTCTGCGAATGCCCGATTACGGTTGGAAAATCGGCGTGATCCTTTGGACGCTATTCTGCAGCCTTACCATCCTGGTGATGTATTGGCCGCCAAAACTGGGCATCGATCTGAGCGGGGGCATGATTTTGATTTACGATATCGATAAAAACCAGTTAAAGCCCGGCCAAACCCCGGATATGGATAAAGTCATCGCCGCGATCAACAAGCGCATCAACCCCGGCGGAGTCAAGGAAATCAACACTCGCAGATACGGCAACGACGGGGTGGAAATTATCATACCCGACGTGGACGAGGCCGCGGCCAATCGCGTTGCCGATCTGGTATCCCGGGTGGGCACGCTGGAATTCCGCATCTTGGCCAATACGCACGACAACAAGGCATTGATCGAAATCGCCAATAGCGAACCCAATCAAAACGTAATGCTCGATTCCGAGGGGAATCGCGAGGCCTGGTGGGTGCCGATCTGGGAAGATCAAGAGAAAAAGGTTATTTCTAAGGATATCGCCGTACGGGAGCGCACAGTCGGCAAAAAGAAAGTTACCGAAGTCCTGGTGCTCCAGGATAATTACAACGTCACCGGCGATTATTTGGATCATGCCGGCCCGGGACAAGATCCAAGCGGCGGACTCGCCGTCGAGTTTGTATTCAACTCGCAAGGCGGTAAATTGTTCGGCTACTTGAGCGGAGACAACAAACCCGACGAAGTGACCGGCTTCCAGCGCAAATTGGGCATCATTCTGGACGGAAAATTATATTCCGCGCCGGGGCTTAGATCGCAAATTTTCGATCGGGGCATAATTGAAGGCACTTTCACCACACAAGAGGTGGAACAACAGGTCGACGTGCTCAACGCCGGCGCCCTGCCCGCCACGTTGAACAAGGATCCGATCAGCAAACTCTTCTGCGGCCCGACGCTGGGAAGCGACACCATCCGCAAGAGCACCATCGCCCTGGTTATCGCCATGGTCCTCGTGCCCGCGTTCATGCTCTGGTATTACCGTTTTCCCGGGCTGATCGCCGATATCGCCCTGACCCTGAACATCGTGGTTTTGCTGGCGATCATGATCGCGGTCAAGGCGGCGTTCACGTTGCCGGGCTTTGCCGGTTTCGCCTTGACGGTGGGCATGGCCGTGGACAACAACGTGCTGGTCTTCGAACGCCTGCGCGAGGAACTCGCCCGCGGCGCTGCCTTGCGCATGGCCATCCGCAACGCCTTTCAGCGGGCAAGCGCAACGATCATCGACTGCAACATCACCCATTTGATCGCGGCCGTGGTGCTGTATGCCATCGCCCCCGAGCAGGTCAAGAGCTTTGCCGTGACCCTGTTCCTAGGCGTTTCGATCAGTATGTTCACCTCGGTTTTCGTGGCCCGGGTCATTTTCGACATCGCCGAAAAACACCGCTGGATTACGCAGTTAAAGATGCACCACCTTGTCGGGCATACCGAGATCGATTTCATGGGTTTGTTCCCATACTGCGCGACCTTTTCGGTCCTGATCACGGTGCTGGGATTGGCCGTTGCATTTTGGCGCGGGCAGGGGCTGTTCGATATCGATTTCACCGGCGGTGTATCGGTGCAAACGCTGTT
>JBEKIK010000140.1:0-5720 GCA_050011795.1 Thermoguttaceae bacterium
AGCCTGGCAACGCCGCCGCAATTCCTCCGGCAAAGGAGTGGATTGGCAATTCACTACTCCTAAAGCAAGGATAAAACTGAAACGATTATATCCACAATATTAGTTGTGGTTAGGTACTAGCCAGGCAAATCACAGCAAAAGAACATAAAGTGCGCAATATTATTCACAATTATTTTGACTTTATCTCAATGCGGGATTTGTCCTCTGCTTGACGAATGAAACCCATTGTATCGGAGTATAGTTCGGGTTCTTCGATATAGCCGTGGACACTATTCACGGTGTCCCGTGCGCTGGAGAACTCTCCTGCCTTGGCCTGTGCCTTAGCCACATAACACACGGTTTCAAATTTTACCCGCTTGTCGATTATCTTTTCACAGGTGTTAACAGCGGCGATGAACTCCTTGGCGTCGGTCTGGTTCTTGGCGATTGACTCCAGTGCCCGATCCTTTAACAATTCGTCGTTGATAGCGTCGGCCATCTTAAGGGAATTTCGGAATATGGTCAAAGCCAAAGCGGAGTCGCCCGCCTCTTCCTTCCCTCTCGCGACTCTGCCAAGCGCAAAGCAGGTGCGTAATCGCTCAGTATCCTCCGTGGGATTCTGCATAGAGTCCAGGATGGCAGTGGGAATAGGGCCGGAAGGTGAAATCGCGATCCCATTTGACTCGGTCAAGAAAATCGGACCGGTCAACTTATCTACATACATCTCAGGCTGTTGCGAGCCTCTGAATTTCTCCAGCACATAGGGCTTGGTTTGAGCAGCGGCGTACATAAACAGTTCGTTCACGTCGACCCGTCCGTCGCCATTGCCATTGTTCTTCGGCGAATCGGCCTCGCCCGCTAATCCCTGCAGGATAAAATGCATGAATACCCCATGGCACAAACCGGGATCTTCATAGCTCACCTGGCCGCTCGTGCAACTCGATAGAACCAAGAGACCCTTGGGAACCTGGCGGATCCCGTCGGAAAGGCCCCGCGACATGGGCTCTTGTTCGGCAGCGGCACGAGTTTGGCCCGGCAATTCTCTTCGGCACGCGTCGAGGATCACAACCTTCTGGGCTGCCCGGCAACGAGTATTAAGCGTCTCATATAAGGTTGGCACGGCCAGCATGGTGACAGCCGGTTTCTCCGGGTCGGCATCGATCGGACACAAGTAGGGCGTCCCCTTCACCTCCATCCCGTGAAGGCTGAAGGCGACGATTACCTGGTCGTCCGGGCCCGGCAAAGTTACAAAGGCATCGAGCGTCCGCTGGATCACCTGACGCAACGGCATCTGATTGACTTCCGACTGCTTGTCGTGGAGCACATAGACATGATTCTCGGGGTAGCCTGCGTACTTTACCAAGTACTCTTTCAAGGTGTTCACGTCGTTCCCACAGTAGGCGAGCTTCCCAAAGCGTTCACTGTTGGCATAGTCGCCCACCCCGACCAGCAATGCCCATTTCTGACGCTTCGCAGCCGTGGGAATCACTTCCACGCCCCGTGTGCCCGGCGCCTGCTGTGCCTGCAAAGACCCATCCGCTAAACTTAACGCAATAATAAGCATTCCCACCACCAGAGCTTTAAGCCTTTTCATCTCAGTTTCTCCATTGCGAGAGTGCCGGATTGTCTGCGGGCGCGAACTTATTGTTTCGGAGTCAGTTTTATGAGAAGAGTGTGTATCGCTCGACGGATTGCGCACGCACACCAAGATTTCGAAAACGACCTTTAGACTACTAAAATTTGCAGGTTGGTCAATACCCCTTGAGTTGGGATCTGTTAAGTCTAACCCAAATTCCTGGTAAAACAGCGCAATTCTATATCCTGGCCATCCTCTTCTTTGCGGCTAGGTACTCCGCCGGCGTCGGCAGCAGCAGTGCTCACCCAAGATCTGCATGTTCGGGGAGCTTTTGCTGATAAGGTTCCAGTTCAAACAGATCCCATGCTGATTGACAACACCGGTCCTCCGCTGTACTTGCAACCGTGAATGATAATGTTTCCAATGGAATAAGAAAACTTGGGGAGCGTCCAGTTTTTTTACGTGGTGAAAAAAGGACGATTCCCTTCCATATTACCCAATGGGAGGCGGTGCCATGAAAGCGTCGATAACCTTCGTAACAGGAGCTTTGCTGTTGATATGCTGTGCAGCGAGACTCTCACAAGCCCAACAGACCTCAGAGATACCGGGAGCGGCCCGGAGTGTTCAGGTCGTCCCGGCGGCGGAAACACGGCAAAAATGGGCTCTGCTGGTCGGTTCCAATTTTTACTTCGACCGGCAAGTGGGCGAACTCTCTTACTGCCAGGACGACGTCAAGGCTATGAAGGAGTGCCTCGTCAAGTACGCCGGGGTGCCGGAGAGTGGATGCTCTTTCCTTGGGAATTTCTGATGAAGCCCGAGAATATGTATCAGGCAAGAAATTGGGCGACAAAAAATAATCCGCATCTACCAATCGATCTTACCATCCTGCGCAAGTATCAAATTTGCCGTGGCTATGCCCTGAGAAATAATCGCGCAATTTCAGACGTGAGCCGGCGTCTTCCTGATGGGCAATGAAAAGATCACCAACATATCGAAGTAGTCGCAAACGGCAATGAGTGAAAGGAGCATGGTCATGACTTGGCATCTGCTCAGCAAAATCCACGGGTCATGGCAAGATGTCGACTCATGTTTTGCATCCACCAGGAACACGGCCAGCGAGGAGTTCGAAACGAGACATCCTTACATCTTCCAGTTCCAAACAAAGATCTTGTCGGAACTTGAATGTAAGGGTCAGCCGCCGATTAAAGGATCCGGCACTTTGTTTCAGGGTGCCCTATGTGCATGAATCCTGTTTGGATCTTACTTTTTTCCAAGGGACGCTGAATTATCAGTTTTGATATATCCCTTTTCCCAGTTGGGAATACTTCGGCGGCAGTGGCTTCCGGTTGTGCCGTCAGATCCAGTTCTTGCGTATCAGCCACATTTTCACGGCTTGGGTTAAGAGCACGTAGCAGCCCAGCGTAAGGCCCAAAAGCGGCCAGTAAAGCGAGGGCACGTCATGGGTGAAGCCCAGCCAGTCGCCGATCGGCGAGAAGGGCAGCCACATGCCCACGATCATGACGATGAGGGTGGTTGTTATCACGGGCCAACTTGCCCGGCTTTGAATGAAAGGAATGCGATTGGTGCGGATAATATGGATGATCAGCGTCTGGGTAAGCAGCGATTCAATAAACCAGCCCGTCTGAAATAGCGAGGTGCTATGCTTCAAGGCTGCGGCAGTGCCGACATCCCAGCACCCAAAGATGTAAAGCATCATAAAATACGTGGTGTAATCGAATATCGAGCTGCACGGCCCGATGAATAGGATGAACTTGGCGATCTCGCCCATGTGCCACGGCCTTGGCTTGGCAATCTGTTCGGGGTCTACGTCGTCGGCGGGAATGGGGACCTGCGAAAAATCGTAGAGCAGGCTGTTGGTCAGTATTTGCATGGGGGTCATGGGCAAAAACGGCAGAAAGGCGCTGGCCCCCATTACGCTGAACATGTTGCCGAAATTGGAACTGGCGCCCATGCGAATGTATTTGAGTATATTGGCGTAGACCTTTCGGCCTTCCAGCACGCCTTCTTCCAACACCATCAGGCTTTTTTCCAGGAGGATGATGTCGGCGGCTTCCTTGGCTATATCGACCGCGGTATCGACCGATACGCCCACGTCGGCGGCCCTCAGGGCGGGCGAATCGTTGATCCCGTCGCCCATGAACCCCACCACGTGCTTTTTGCTTTGCAGGGCCTTGATGATCCGCTGTTTGTCCATGGGCGAAAGCCGGGCGAAGAGCAAGGTGTTTTCCGCGGCCTCGGCCAGTTCGGCGTCAGACATGGCCTCGACCTGGGAGCCCAACAGCACTTGCTCGGTCAACAAGCCCACTTCCCCACAGATTTTCCGGCTGACCAGTTCATTGTCGCCGGTAAGAATTTTTACCGTGATGCCGTGGTCGCGCAAGGCCAGCACGGCCGGGGCCGCCGTTTCCTTGGGCGGATCGAGAAAGGCCACATAACCCTTTAGCACCAGATCGCTTTCGTCCTCCTTGGAATAGGCCGGTTTTTGCGCCATGTCTTTGTAGGCGATGGCCAACACCCGGAAACCGTCGGTGCTCAGATCGTCGTATTCCTCTTTCAGGTCTTGAATCAGAAGCGGATCGATGGGATAAAATTTTCCTTCCAACTCGAATTGGGTACAGCGCTGAAAAACCGACTCCGGCGCGCCCTTGCAAATCAAGCGGTGGACGCTATCCGGCGTTTCCACCACGACGGACATCAACTTGCGCGAGAAATCGAAGGGTATTTCGTCCACCTTGCGAATGGTTTGTAAGGCGGAGGCTTCGATGATTTCGGTGCGGTCGAGGATCGCGCGGTCCAGGACGTTTCGCAGCCCGGTCTGAAAATGGCTGTTAAGATAGGCCAATTTGAGGACTTCGTCGTCTTCCTTGCGGACCACGTCGCAATGCCGTTCCAAAATCACGTGATCCAAGGTGAGCGTGCCGGTCTTGTCCGCGCATAGTACGTCCATGGCGCCGAGATTTTGGATTGCATTCAGGCGTTTTACGATCACTTTTTTCCGCGACATGGCGATTGCGCCCTTGGAAAGGCAGACGGTGACAATCATGGGCAGCATTTCGGGCGTCAGGCCCACGGCCACGGCCAAGGCGAAAAAGAAGGCATCCATCCAGACGTGTTTTGTCAGCCCGTTGATGAGGAACACCAAGGGCACCATGACCATCATGAAGTAGATCATAAGCCAGGTGAATTTGCCCACGCCCTTGTCGAAACTGGTCTGCACCTGTTGACCGATGATCGAACTGGCCATTCCGCCCAGGTAAGTTTTCAAGCCGGTTTCCACGACCACGCCCGTGGCTGCCCCGCTTTCCACGCTGGTGCCCAAAAAACACACGTTTTTCAGTTCCAGCAGGGATTTTACGGGGCCGGCTTCGGGAGTGTCGAACTTTTCCACGGGAAACGATTCGCCGGTCAAACTGGATTGAATGAGGAACAAATCCTTGCAGGATAGAATGCGGATATCGGCGGGAATCATGTCGCCGGCCGCCAGCCGGATTATGTCGCCGGGAACAAGTTGGCCCAGGGGCACTTCGCTTGCCGCGCCGCCGCGGACGACCGTGGCCGTAACGCTGATCATGGCCTTGAGTTTTGCCGCGGCGTCGTCAGCCCGGGCCTCCTGCACGAACCGCAGCGACACGCCCAAGAACACCATGATGAGCATCACGGTTCCGGCACGCGGGTCTCCGGTTAAATACGAGAGAGAAGCCAAGATCAATAGTAGAATAACCAAGGGATTCATGCACGCATGACCCAAAAGCCTGAGCCGTCCGAGCCGCTGTTCCTGGGCGACCACGTTAGGCCCGTATTTTTCCAACCGCCTTTCGGCTTCCTCTTGGTTTAAGCCGTTTTCATTGGTTTGAAGTTTGCCCAGTACGGCTTCCGCGGTGTTTTGCGCAACCTCGACCAATAGCGGTGAAATCTGAACATGGTTCGACTGGCGCTTGATGACCGCCAGGATGTTTTTCGGCAGTATGGTTGTGGGCAGGATGGGCATGGTTATGGAAGTTTATAGTTATCCGTCGCCAGTTTATTACTCGTCCTCGTGTTACACCATGCAACTCGAATTGTTGCGAAAGCACGCCCGGCAGGACTCGAACCTGCAACCAGCGGATTAGAAATCCGCTACTCTATCCATTGAGCTACGGGCGCT
>JBEKIK010000141.1:0-5693 GCA_050011795.1 Thermoguttaceae bacterium
TTTCGCGGCGCCTTTGTATGCCGCAGACACAAAAGCCGCGGAAAATAAGGCCCAAGATGGTAAAGTCGCGGACGCCAAATCCGCTGATAGCAAAGATGCGGAGAACAAGCCTTTTGTTGTGCCGGGTAAGTTTTCCATCGGCTCGCCGGAAAAAGATATTCAATGGAAGAAACTTCAAGACATTAATGCCGGAGATTTTACCGGGGTCATATGTGTTTACGTCGTCCCCACCAGTAAACAAATGGCCTTTCTGTATGTAATTTATAAAAAACTGCAATCCGATAAGGATCGCCAAGCGTGGTGCCAGTCGGCTTATGCTTCATTTAAGCAAGGCATGCCAAAGGGCAAGGTTATTGTACTTGAAAGTCCAAAACTCGATTCCAAAATTCCCGATCAGGTCAAGTATATATGTAAAGTGCAAAAGGCCGACAACACGGAGGGGTATTGCATTTGTACTGTAATTTTTGGAAAGGGCACCTATCAAATTAATATCTCGGCCCAGAGCGAAAAAGAGGCAAAAGATTTACATGATAAACTGGTAAAATCTTTCAAGGAATTGGAAAAGTAGATTACTCAGTTCCGCTTCCGGTCTGCCCGGCGATGTTTTCCGGAGTTTTTTAAAGTCGATGCCGGAAAATAGCAACGCTAGTTACGACCAAAAGAAAAATTGTAAACTGTAAACTAATAACTGAACATTGACAACCGATTGCGGATAGCTTTATTGGAGAATTGCCATGGCCGAGAAGATCGGCGTTTACGTTTGTCATTGCGGAAGCAACATCGCCGGCATGGTCGACGTGGAAGAGGTCGCCCGCTGGGCCGGAAAGAATATCAAGGACGTCGTAGTTTCGCGCGATTACAAGTTCATGTGTTCCTCGCTCGGTCAGCAGATGATCGAGGACGACATCAAGAAAGAGGGCCTTACGCGCGTGGTGGTGGCGGCCTGTTCGCCGCATCTGCACGAAAAAACCTTCCGCCGCGCCTGCCAGAACGCCGGCCTGAACCCTTATTTATTCGAGATGGCCAACATTCGCGAGCACGTTTCCTGGGTCACAAAGAGCAAGGAGGCGGGCACCGAAAAGGTAAAGGCCCTGGTCGCCGCCGCCGCCCAGCGCGTGAAGTATCAGCAGCCGCTGGAAAAAATGTCCGTCAAGGTGAACAAGGCCACCCTGGTCGTCGGCGGGGGCATCGCCGGTTTGCAGGCCACCCTCGAACTGGCCGACGCGGGTTATCCGGTCTACCTGGTCGAACGCGAGCCGTCGATCGGCGGGCACATGGCACAGTTCGACAAAACTTTTCCAACCTTGGATTGTTCCGCCTGCATCCTCACGCCCAAGATGTCGGAAGTCGGGCAGCACGAGGACGTGACCATGTTCACTTATTCCGAGTTGGAAGAGGTGAGCGGCTCGGTGGGCAATTTCAAAGTCAAAATTCGCAAGAAGGCCCGCTATGTTGACCCGCTAAAATGCACGGGCTGCGGCATCTGCGTGGAAAAATGCCCGCGAAAGATCATCGACAACGTTTTCGAGGTCGGCATGGGCTATCGCAAGGCAATTTACACGCCCTTTCCCCAAGCCGTGCCGCGGATCCCGGTCATCGACACGGAAAACTGCACCTGGTTCGCACGGGGCAAGTGCCAGGTCTGCTCGAAGGTCTGCCCGACCGCCGCGATCGATTACGATCAGAAAGACGAAATCGTCGAGCTTGACGTGGGCAACATCGTTCTGGCCACCGGCTGGAAATTGTTCGACTGCAAGCGGATTCCCCAATACGGCTTCGGCCGCCTGGCCAATGTATTTACGAATATGGAATTCGAGCGCTTGTGCAATGCCGCCGGCCCGACCAACGGAAAAATCGTGCTCCGCGACGGCAAGACCGAGCCGCAATCGGTGGCCATCATCCACTGCGTGGGCAGTCGGGACGTAAACTATAACGAGCATTGCTCGGCGGTGTGTTGCATGGCCGCGCTGAAGTTCGGCCACCTGGTCCTGGAAAAGACCAATGCCCAGGTGTATTCGTTCTACATCGACATGCGCCCCAACCAGAAGGATTACGAGGAGTTTTATCAACGGCTCTTGACCGAAGGCATGCACTTCGTCCGCGGCAAGGTGGCCGAAGTGACCGACGCCACTCGGAATCCATCCGAGGCCGGCAAACTGATCGTGCAGTTCGAAGATACGCTGATGGGCCGGCAGCGGCGATTGCCCTTCGACATGGTGATCCTCATGGGCGCCTTGGAACCCCAGGCAGACGCCAAGGAACTAGGCCTCAAGTGCGGAATATCATGCAGCATGCGCGGCTGGTTCACCGAACGGCATCCAAAACTCGATCCGGTGGCCACAATGACCGACGGCATTTTCATAGCCGGCGTGTGCCAAGGCCCCAAGGACATTCCGGCCTCGGTGGCCCAGGGCGCGGCCGCCGCCGCCCGAATCTCGGGCATGATAACAAAGGGCACCGTGGATATCGAACCCATCGTGGCCTCGATCAACGAAGACGAATGCTCGGGCTGCCGTATATGCAACAATATGTGCCCGTACAACGCCATCGAATTCGACGAAGCCAAAAAAGTCAGCCGCGTGATCACCGCCTTGTGCAAAGGCTGCGGCACCTGCGTGGCCGCCTGCCCGGCGGGCGCAATCACCGGGGCGCACTTCAACAACCAGCAAATCTTCGCCGAGATCGACGGAATTTTGTGGGACGCCAAACCGGCGGAGAAAGAAGAAGCGATTGCAAATTGAAAATTGCAAATTTCAAATTGAACAAAACGACTTATAAAAATAAAGCAGGATGAAAACTAAAAAAATTTGCCCCAAATGCGGATCGCGTGAGATTGTTGTCATCCCCGGTTTAGTGGGATCATCAGGAGCCGGGAACATTGTCTTGACAGGATGGACCGTTTTTAGTTCGGTAAAGGTTACGCGATATTTGTGCAGCGGTTGTGGTTTCATCGAAGAGTGGATTGATAGCCCGGAAGATTTAGAGAAGATCAAGCAAAAGTACGGTGAATCCAAGCCGCAAAAAGCGAAACTATCCCCTATCCCCTATTCCCTTCCTTAATATGTCCGACAAACCATTTGAACCCAAAATCGTGGGATTCCTTTGCAACTGGTGTTCATACCGGGCGGCCGATCTGGCCGGCACCGCGCGAATCAAATACGACACCAACGTCCGCATCATCCGCGTAATGTGCTCCGGGCGGGTCGATCCCACGTTCGTGCTAAAGGCCCTGGCCCTGGGCGCAGACGGCGTGATGATCGCCGGGTGCCATCCGGGCGAGTGCCATTACATCGAACAGAATTATAAAGCCATGCGGCGCTACTACATGCTCAAGCACACGCTGGATGCGCTGGGCGTGGAGCCGGATCGGGTGCGTTTGGTCTGGGCCTCGGCCGCCGAGGGCCAGTTGCTGGCCGATCAAATCGACAAGCTGGTCGAGGACATCCGCAAACTCGGCCCCTTGAACTGGCCGGCCAACTGGGCGGAAAACGGCCGGCGCCTGGAAGCGATTAAGGCGATCGTACACGAACACGAAGAGGCGATGGAGGTGAAATCATGAGTGCGGCAGCCGTCAAAACCAAGGGCAAACTGGCAATATACTGGGCCGCTTCCTGCGGCGGATGCGAAATCGCAATTCTGGCCATCGACGAGAAAATTCTGGACGTGGCCGCCGCTTTCGACATAGTGATGTGGCCCTGTGCAGCCGACGGCAAGGTCCGCGACGTGGAAAAAATGCCCGACGGCGCAATCGACCTCTGTCTTTTCAACGGCGGCATCCGCACCAGCGAACAGGAATACATGGCCCAACTGATGCGGCGAAAATCGAAAGTGCTGGTCGCCTTCGGCTCCTGCGCATCCGAGGGCTGCATCCCAGGCCTGGCGAACATGAACAACCGCAAGGAGATTTTCGACGCGGTTTACAAGGAAGGCTCGATGACCGCCCCGGTAAATCCGCAAGACGTCCGCCCGCAAACCGAAACCAAGGTGGCGGAAGGCATCTTGCATCTGCCCATGTTCTACGACACGCTCAAAACGCTGGATCAAACGGTCGAGGTGGATTATTATCTGCCCGGCTGCCCGCCCGAGGCCGAAAACATCTGGAAGGCGATTGTAGCCATACTCGAAGGCAAGTTGCCGCCGAAGGGGTCGGTCATAGGGGTAAACACCACGGTTTGCGACGAATGTCCGCGCACGCGAAACGAAAAGAAAATCAAGAAATTCCACCGCACTTGGGAAATAATTCCCGACGACACGACCTGCCTCTTGGAACAGGGCCTGTTGTGTTGCGGCGTGGCCACCCGGGCGGGCTGCGGCGCGCTTTGCCCGCAGGTCAACTCGCCCTGCATCGGCTGCCACGGCCCGAACTCCGGCGTGGAAGACTACGGCGCCCGGCTCCTTAGCGCGCTGGCCTCGGTAATCGACTCCAACGATCCCCAGGAGATCGACCGCATCGTCAAAGAAGGCATTCCCGACCCGGTGGGGACGTTCTATCGCTTTAGTTTGGCGAAAAGCCTGCTGCGGCGGAAATGCAAAAAAACATTGACCAACGGCAATGGGGCCGCGAAAAAATAAATATTGCAAATTGAAAATTTCAAATTGCGGAGATAAAGCCGCGACCGGCGGTCGCGCGAAAATATTGAAAAAATAAGTTTAGCCCCGGCACTTGTGCCGGGAGTTTTTGGAGTTTTTTCGATGAAGCGCATCTCGATTGATCCCATCACCCGGCTGGAAGGCCACGGCAAAATCGACATCTTCCTCAACGACGAGGGCGACGTGGCCAACGCATACTTGCAGATTCCCGAATTGCGGGGATTTGAAAAATTTTGCCTGGGCCGGCCGGCCGAGGACATGCCGAATCTTACCGCGCGGATCTGCGGCGTGTGTCCCGAGGCCCATCACATGGCGGCCACCAAGGCGCTGGATGCGCTGTTCCACGTCGATCCGCCGCCCACGGCCAAAAAGCTCCGCGAGCTTTTTTACAGCATCTTTTACACTACAGATCATACCACGCATTTTTACGCCCTGGGCGGCCCGGATTTCGTCGTCGGTCCCGAGGCTCCGCCCGCCCAACGAAACATCCTTGGCGTGGTGGCCAAGGTGGGCATGGACGTGGCCAAGCACGTGCTAAAAATGCGGCACGACGGACACGAACTCATCAAAATGATGGGCGGCCGGCGCGTGCATCCCAACTGGGGCCTGCCCGGCGGCGTGAGCCGGGGCATCAACGAGGATCAACGCAAGGAAATCGAAGCCCGGGGCCGCGAAGCCGTCGAGTTCGCCAAGTTCTCCCTGAAAATTTTCGACGACGTGGTGCTCTCAAACAGCGATTACGTGAAACTCATCACCGGCGATATCTACGTCCACAAAACCTACAACATGGGCATGGTCGATGCCCAAAACCGCACGAACTTTTACGACGGCAAGATCCGCGTCACAAGTCCCTCGGGCAAGGAACACGCCAAGTACGATTGCTCGCAATACCGCGAATATGTGGCCGAGCGGGTAGAGCCGTGGTCGTATTTGAAGTTCCCGTATTTGAAAAAGATCGGCTGGAAAGGTTTTGTCGACGGCGAGGACTCGGGCGTGTACAAGGCCACGCCGCTGTCGCGCTGCAACGCGGCCGATGCGATGGCCACCCCGCTGGCCAACGCCGAGTACAAGCGGATGTACGAAACCCTGGGTGGCAAGCCGAT
>JBEKIK010000142.1:0-5692 GCA_050011795.1 Thermoguttaceae bacterium
AGATGAACCACAAAGATATATAATATCGGATTTGTTCACACGAGCCACCCTCACCCTAACCCTCTCCCAAAGGGAGAGGGGACTACTTTTACCAATTTCAAGATGCGCTTTTAGGTTCGGCCGGGGGTTCAATCGCGCGGAAAAAAACCTCTTCCAGCGAGGCCCGGGCCCCGGCGTCGGCAAAAGCCTCGCGGGCATCATCCACACGCCCAAAAAACAGCCGCTTGCCGCGATTCAGTATCAACAAGTGCGTGCAAACGTCCTCGACCAGTGCCAGCAGATGGGAACTGATTATCACTGCCGCTCCGTCCCCGGCGCGCCGGACGATCGAATCTTTGGCCGTGCGAATGCCCGTAGGGTCGAGTCCAGTAAGTGGTTCGTCGAACAGTATCGCCTCCGGATCGTGCAGATACGCGCAGGCAATGGCGACTTTTTGCCTCATCCCGCGCGATAGTTCCTGGGCCGGGGCGTTGCGTTTCTCCACGAGCTCGAATTGGCGCAGCAACTCCTCGGCCTTGGCCCGGAAATCGCGCAGGCGGTATGCGGCGGCCACGAACTCCAGGTGCTCCCACACCGTGAGCGACTCGAACAGCTTGGGGTCGTCGGGCACGTAGGCCATCTTCCGCTTGGCGGCCACCGGATCGGCCGCCACGTCGTGTCCGGCCACGATCAGCCGGCCTTGGGTGGCGGGAATAATCCCGGCAACGGCCCGCAAGGTGGTCGTCTTGCCCGCACCGTTGGGACCGACCAGGCCCAAAATTTCGCCCGGACCAACGCGAAAACTCAGCCCCGCGACGGCCACCGTATCGCGATACATTTTGTGAAAATCGGCGACTTCGATCAAACTCGGGAATCCCTTACTGTTGGCTGTTGAACCCCATGATTAATGTTGGCTATTGAACCCTATGGTTAATAATGTCACGTCGTGCGCTTAAATTTGTGGTAAAAACTCCCGGAGCAAGCTCCGAGGCTAAACGATGAACATTACATTCATTACTGGAGTCCGTAGTATAACAGTGCGGCGATTGAAATGAAAGGGATTCAGCACGGGCAAGATGTCCGTGCCACCTGCCGCGTCAGGCAAAATCACCCCACTTCTATTTAACTACTTTCATCCAGCGCGCAAAGTGCAACTTGTACCCTCATTTTAACACGACCGCTTATCTGCCTTCTTAAACGAAAAGACAGGCAGGAATGCCTGTCCTCTTGTTTAATGATTGGTCGGCTTATTCTGATGCGGCGCCTTATTTTCCCAAGCGGAAGTTGGCTTGCACCGTGCCTTGGAACGAAACGGAGGCGGGATCGTTGCTCATGGCCTCGTAACGCGTTTCATCCGAGCCTTCCGCGGTTTGCTGGGCAAGCATTCGCTTGATGCTCGACGAGTTGTTGTAGGGATTATCTTCTTCGTCGCCTAAATTGCGTTGCCCGCCGCACTGGCCGCTCAGGCCCGTCAAGGGCCCCAGTTCCACGTCCGCGGCCTTGGCCAGGTCGGCGGCCTGCGATTTTGCCTTGGCAAAGGCTTCGCTAAGCAGTTTTTCCCGGTCCTCTTTGGAGAGCTTGGCGATGAACATGAAATACGGTTGGCCCGCGGGCGTCTGCTGTTCGCCGGACGAACCCATCATTTGCGCGGCTTCCTCGGCAAGTTCCTCCTCCTCGGGCGAGAGTTTTTCGGCCTCCTTGCTCCCGGCCAGATCGGCGGCCTTGATTTTATCTTGCAACGTCTGGGCCAAAACCAACATCTGCTCGGTCGTCTCGGCCTCCAAGGACCACTGGGCCGTTAATATCACAGTCGATGTAACGGGCGCGGCGCTCGGGGTCTTGGCCGGCTTTTTGCCGCGGCTCTGCATTCTTGCCATGACCATGGCCTCGATCTGTCTTTGCCTGGGCGATTTTGCGCTCGACAAGCTGAGTTCGCCGAAATTGATCGCATCCTTGTCGGCCTTCAGCGTTTCCAACTGGGTGCGGGCGTTTTCGCGGCGCTGGGACATTTTTTTCAGCGATTCATCCAGGCTGCTTCCCTTTGCCGCCAACTCCAGGTACATGCGCAAGACCGTGGGCTTCCGCTTGACGGTCGCCGTGCCCGTCGCGGAAACCGCTTGCTGGCCGGCCGCGGCGGGCATCGGATACTCTCTAATGCCCTGAAAAAATTGGGCCCAAGTGGCTTCATGCAATAGCATAATTGTCATTACCGTGGCCAGTGCAAGTTTCGTTATGCGAAATGCCATAACCAGGTTCTCCTTGTGTTAAAGGTAAATAAGTAAAATGCTTTATTGAGGAACAGGTAAAGAATACCGTTAAGCCCACGGGTTGCAAGGCGTGGGCTTGGCTCCAATAATTATTGAATCGAAGACCGTCATTGCAGTTCCGATGCCCCGCGCTCGTCGCGGATTTGTTTTCTGAATTTGAGGATTTCCGGACCGGTCATGCTGCGGATGGTCCAATAGAAATCACGCAATTGATATTGTTGCAGGTTTGCATAGATTTCCTTTAGGACGGGCAGGTACTTGGGATCGTCCGAGACCGCGATCGCCCGATAGACCAGCCGTGCCCACTGGTTGTTTGTTTTCGATTGTTCTTTCCAATACTTCAGCAAAACATCCATGCCGTCCGGCTCGCCCAGCAGGGCCAGCAGATATCCAGCCGAGACCGCGATTTCAGGATCGGGATCATTAATTAGCGGGCGGATATGCCGGGCTTCGAGGCCCTTGGGCGGCTGGGGCACAATCAGTTTATTATCGCCGTATCCGACCTCGGTCGTAGAATCAGCAAAAGAAACAGGTGTCAGGTAAAATCCCTCTTTCAATATGGTCATTCCACCAGGCCCTAAAGCCAAGTATTTAAGGGCGATTTTTTTGCGGCCGGCGTTTTCCTTTTCCATGGCCGCGACGACCGTTTGCACGGCGTCCTTCTTAGTCTGGACGACCAGGAGGATTTGGAATGCGTCCAGGCGCAAGGCTTCGCTCAATTGCGGGTCGTCGGCCAGCCGGCCTGCGGCTTCGGCCGCTTCCTCATTGGAAACGGTAGCCATAATAATTAAAGCGGCCAATCGCTGCAAATCGGTTCCCGAGGCGATATGCGATTTGGCGTCTTGAATAAGTCCCCGGCGTTTTGACGCTGAGATATTTGACACGGGAAGAAATTGTTCGCCGAGATAAGCGCCTGTTAGTCCTCTTTCCAAAGTCCTCGCTTTTGTCGGAGTGGTATTTTCCACGCCCAAAAGTTCCCAATACAACGCGGCCACCCGGCGGTCCGGCGCTTTGTTCATTGTTTCAATTAATTCCGCCGAGGCATCTTCGCTTTGGACTAACGAATTCAAACGCCGGAAGAGCTGCAATCGCCGCTCCAACGTCAACCAGGGCAGGACTTCCCGCGCCATGTCCAAATACTCGGGATTCGACCGCATGGCATCGTTAATCACCGGCAGAGCCTCGTCGGCTTTGCCCAAGGGCACCATCGCCACGGCCGCCGCGAGTTTTTCCTTGACCGAATCGGCGGTGAGCATTTTTTCCAGCGGCCCGATCATGACGGCCGTCCATTTAGGACGATTTCGGCCGGCGTAATAATTTTCCAGCCATTGGTCCCAAGGATTCGACTCCTCTTCGGCGGTTTTGGATTCGTCGTGCTTGCCTGTGGTTTTGGATTCGTCGGCCTTGACGGCGTCTGTTTTGCCGGCGTTGTCCGAAGAGTCGCCTTTGCCGTCAGGCTCGGGTTTTGCCGATTCGGCCGGTTTTTCCACCTCGGTCTTTGATATCGCGGGCGGAGTTTCGGAAATTTCAACAGTCATCGGCACCTGTGGAGTATTTATAACAGTCGGCGGCGGTGGATTCTTGACAACCTTGACGCCAAAGAAAATTTGCACTGCCGTGGGTAAAATGCTTTGGATGACGGTGGGCGGCGGCGTATGTGGCAGGGCAACACCCGGGTCATTATTGCGAAAAGCGCCTTGACGCAATTGCCTCCAGGTGACGGATCGTTGCTGTTCGAGCGTTTTGAACATGGCCGAGGCCGCCGCGATTCGGACTTTACTTTCCTTATCGCAAAGCGCGGATAGGACTTCATCCTCGACGTCGTAGGTGGTCGCCTGGCACAAGGCCCCGATGGCCGCCGCGCGAACGTCGGCGTCGGAGTGCTTGCAGAACTCGCGGATGTGCGGAATGGCCGGCAGGATCATATTGCTGTTGGAGACCAGCATGGTGAATATCTCCGGGGCCAGTTGCGGGTGTTTTTGGGCCGCCTTTACCAGCGGTTCCACGGCCAGGGCCATGTTAGCGTTGGCCAGCCCTTCAACCGCCTTGGCCCCCACGAAGGCGTCGGGATCGTCGAGCAAATCGATCAAGGCCGCGTAAACGTCGGCCTGCAATTTCACCTTGGAATCGTCTTCCGAGTGTTCAGCCGAGTCGTTGAAATTGGCGTTTTCCATCAACTTGCCGATGCCAGAGGCCGCTTCAGATCGGACCTGCCAACTCTCGTGGCTTAAAAGCGACATCAGGCTTTTCAATGCCTCCGGCTGCTTCGATTCCTGCAAAAAGCGGATCCCGTGCACGACCAGGTCCGGATCTTTTTCGGTTTTCAGGTATTTCACGATCGCCGGAACCATGTCCGCATCCGGGGATTCTTCCAGTTGTTTCAAGACCGCCGCGCGAACGTTGGGTTCCGGATCGGCAAGCAGACGGACGATTGCCGCGTTGGCTTCCTTGCCGCCGATGTGTTGCAGGCCGCGAAGACTGATCTCCCGCACCAGCGGATCCGGATCGCTAAAAAGTTCGGTGAGTAGCGGTTCCTCGGCCTCGGAGGCCAGACTGGCAAGCTCCTCAGCCGCCCGCTGGCGCTGCCTAAGATCGCTGCCGGCAAGCCGGACCAATCCGCCGGGCCAACGAAGGACCAACGAGTCGGTCGCCACCAGCCGATATCGCAAGACCAACAACCGCTGCCGGTCCTGATCGCCGGATACGTCCTTTAGCAGGGCATACACCTCGGGCAACAAGGCCGGTCCAAATCGCGCCAGGCGATGGCAGATGGCGGCCGATTCGGACTCGTCGGCCTTCAACATCCGGGCGATATCCTGCCTGGCGGCGGACCGCTCCTGGGGGCTTAACTCCTTGGGCACGGCAATCCGCCCCTGATCTCCGCCTTCATTCAGCCATTTATCCAAACGCCGGAAACGCTCCTCGGACAAGGTTTCCGGATGCCAGGGATCCATTTCCTCGACCGGTGCCTTCCATTGTTGCAAGATTTCCAAGGCGGCCAGACGCGCCGACAAATTGCCTTCCCGAAATGCTTTGACCACCGCCGGGCGCGCGGCCTGGGGATAGGACGATAAGCGGCGGATCGCCGCCTCGCGGATGGCCGGGCTGCGCACGTCGAACAGTTGCACCAATCGCGCTATGGCCGCGGCGTCCGGCTCAGCGGAGTCCGTTAGCGCACTGTCGGCTGAGGCCAGGGCCTCCTCGCGGTGTTTTTTCAGCCACGCCGTCAGATCGTCCGGCGAAAGATACCCGTCCTGCGTACCCGTCGTTTCGCCGCCGGGCGTGCGAATCCGCAGCGCTGGAACCGAGGTTACGCCCAGTTCTTCCGCCTCCTTGGGCTGAGTGTCCGGGTTCAGGAACACGCAAACGCAGCCGGCCAATTCCGGTTCGATCGCGGGCGATTCGATTTCGGCCGCCATTTTTCGGCAAGACGCCGATCCTTTTAC